>JAFKKW010000362.1:0-2329 GCA_017304275.1 Hyphomicrobiales bacterium
GCCTCGCTCAGCGCGTCCGGGCCGGGCCAGTACCAGACCATGTGCGCGATCGGGCAGTAGACCACCGTCACCCACAGCGCCATGAACAACAGCACAGCGGAGAACCGCATGCGCTCGGCGAAGGCGCCGACGATCAGCGCCGGCGTGATGGCGGCGAAGGTCATCTGGAACCAGATGTAGGCGTACTCGGGGACGTGCACGCCATGGGAGAAGGTTCCGGCGAGAGAGTCGGCGGTGACGCCCGAGAGAAAGAGCTTCGACAGGCCGCCGACGAACGGCGCGGAGCGGGGATCCTCGGTGAAGGCGAGGCTGTAGCCGTAGACCATCCAGATGATGCAGACGAGGCAGACCGTGGCGTAGACCTGCATCAGCATGCCAAGCGCGTTCTTGGTGCGCACGAGGCCGCAATAGAAAAGCGCGAGGCCCGGAACGGTCATGAGCAGCACGAGCACGGTCGACACCATCAGGAAGGCGGTGTCTCCCTTGTCGGCGGCCGCGAGCGCCGGGGCGGCCGATGTGGTCGCCGCCAGCAACGACGCCAATCCTGCGGTTGCGGTCCGCGGCTTCATCATGATCGTCTGCTCCAAGTCTCGCTGCCCATCCTGGGCTGCGGCCCACCCGTATCGGTCTTCACGTCCAGCAATCCATATGCCGGATCGCAGACCAAGATCGTGCGCATCGTTTTATTCGTTAATACGCCACGCCCATCCCATGTAGCGGGCGAGAATTGCCCTACGGTTGAGCGTTCTGCTCAAAGATCCGCCATGCGACATACTTGCCGGATCTACTGCCAGAACTACGATGCGTGGGCGCATTGAGTTAATCTTATGCGGGAGAATTTGGCCGTATCTCCGAGCGGCCGGACTAGTGTGCAAGCTGTGACGCAGTTGCGTACGAGCATCTGTGGGGATGGCCGGCATGGGACAGACTGACGAACCCAAGATGGATGAGCTGAAAAAGCTCCTTCGTCGCCTCGATGGTTTGGACGGAAGCAAAGTGCCTGCCAAGGGTGCGCCATCCGAGGAGGATCCGCGCGACTATGTCGGGGCTCTGCGGGGCACGCCTCGGCATGACGACGCGCCCGCTACCTCGCTTGCCATCACCGCGGAAAAGAAGACGGCGTCGAACGCCGCGGTTTTCGTCGCGGCCGCTGCGGCCGCAGCCATTTCGACGCTCACAGTCTATCTGGTCATGTCCTCGCAAGCGCCGCCCGTCAGGCAGGGTGAGGGTTCTCTTCCCTCCTCGCAGCCGGTCGTGCCGAGTAAGCTCGACTATACGCCACCTGCGCCGAGCGCTCCGGGCGGGCGCCAGTCGGATACGGCGGATGCTCTTCTGCGCCGCGCCGAGATTCTGTTGCAGGCAGGCCAGATCGAGACGGCACGCGCCCTGCTCGAGGAGGCCGCGGAGATGGGCTCGGGAGTTGCCGCCCTCAAGCTCGGGCGCAGCTACGATCCGAAGCTCGCGACCTCGCTTCGTTATGCCGACAATCAGACTAACCCCGACCTCGCCAAAGCCTGGTATGAACGCGCACTGGCTCTCGGCATGCGGGAGGCTGCCGGCTATATCTCGGAGCCGGGCGTCCGGTAGCCATACCGTCGCAAATGTCGCGCCTGTAGGAGGCCGGGACGCTCGGACACGTTTCGGCCACGTCCGTTCGTGATTTTGCACGATGGATCGATTGACGACCGTCGGCGCTGGGGAGGCAGGAAAGACTTGCACGCGAGTCTATCGGGGGACAAGGTCTATGAAACGGGGCGGATCGGGTCCCGGCTCGAGGGGCTGCGCCAACAGCTCCTGAGCTGTGGCGACGTGCTCGCCGGGCTGGTCGAGCCGTCCTCCCGCCCGCTGGTCGCGGATGCGCTCCAGAACCTGCGCCAGCTCGAATGCCGGGTTGCGGTCGTCGGACAGATCAAATCCGGCAAGAGCTCGTTCATCAACGCGCTGGTGCGCAATTCGCGCTTTCTGCCGACCAGCGTCACGCCGTGGACCACCTCGGTCACGAACCTGCATTTCGGTCAGCCGTCTCCAGGGGGATACGCGGCGGTCTTCACGTTCCTGCAGCGGCGGGAATGGGACCAGCTCGCGGAAGGCAGCGGAAAGATCCGCGAGCTCACGGAGCGGCTGGTTCCGGATTTCGAGCCACAGCTCCTGCAGCAGCATGCCGAGATGCTGCGGGTGCGCGCCAAGGAACGGCTCGGCGACGAGTTCGAGACGCTTCTCGGCCAGGCACACTTTTTCAAGACCCTCGAGCCGGGAACGCTCGAGCACTACGTCTGCTCGGGCGATTTCACCGGGTCGCGCTCGATCGGCAAGTATTCCGACATCACCA
>JAFKKW010000362.1:2387-12760 GCA_017304275.1 Hyphomicrobiales bacterium
CACGATCGTCGATACGCCCGTCACGAACGATCCCTTCCTCGTTCGCGACGAAATCACGCGCCGCAGCCTCGGGATGGCCGACGTCTACATCGTCGTCCTCACCGCGCGCCAGCCGCTGTCGGACAACGACGTGGCGCTGCTCCGCATCATGCGCGGCCTCAACAAGGACCGCATCGTGGTTCTCATCAACCGGATCGACGATCTCTCGGACCTCGACCGCGAGCTGCCGCAAGTGGTCTCCTTCGTGCGCGACAAGCTCGCGACCGAGTTCCCGGGCTCGAGCATCCCGGTGGTCTACGGCAGTGCCTGGTGGGCCAATCAGGCCATTTCCTTCGACGAGCAGTCGGCCTCGCGCATCCTGAGGCGCAAATCCTCCGGATATCTGCTGCGGGCCGGGCTGTTGCAGCCGAACGAGCTTGGCGCCGCGGCGCTGGCGACGGAGGACGCCCGCGAGCGCATGCGCCAGTCGCTGTTCGCGATGTCCGGCCTGCCGGCGGTGAACCAGGCCATCGATACGCTGATGGGCATGTCGCATCCGACGTACGTGCTGCGCCAGATCACGCGCAGCTTCGCGGAGATGGCGCGGGCTTGCGAAAGCGCGGCGCGGAGCGAACTGCAGATCCTGCTCGCCTCGCAGAACGAGGCGCGCGCCACGGCGCCGCCGGTGGAGCAACGGCTTGCGATCTACGCACAGGAGCGCGATCTCCTAGCGCGCGTCGCCGCCAACATCGAGGCGTCTGCGTCGGGGATCGAGGCGCAGCTCGCGCGCATCATCCAGGAGGAGAAAGAGCGGCTGCGCAGCGTTCTTCAGTCGGCTATCGACACGCATGCGAAGCGCGAGCGCGACGTGCTGATCGATACGCTGTCGCGCGGACGGTCACCGCGGGTCTGGACGCACGAAGGCGTGGAACTCAGGCGCGCGCTTGCAAACGAATTCCGGATCGGATTCGAGAAGGCCGCCCATCGCCTGACGTCGTTCCATGCGCGTGTCGTGCCCGAGCTGCACAGGCTCATGAACTCACTCGTTCCCGAGCCCGACCTCGTCGATCCGCGGGGGGAGACGCTGGCCATTCCGGCGCCCACCATCGCGCCGCTCAGCCGGGTGCTCGTACTGGACCTTAAATCGGCCGGCTGGTGGAGTGCGCTCTGGAGCCGGCAACGCTCGCCCGAAGCGTCCGGGGCGCAGATCGAGCAACTGATCAAGGCGGAGTTTGCGCCCATTGCCGACGAGCTCGTGCAGCTTGCGGGGAATGAATTCCACCATTTCAGCACGACGACCATCCGCTGGTCGTTTGGGGCCTGCCGCAACATCCAGCATGCGCTCAAGCGACGCGTCGAGCTGCTCATGACCGATTACGACAGCGCGCGGCGGACGCCCGACAACAATCCCTCCGCGCCCGACCGGCAGGAGCGGCTTCGTATCCAGGCGCAACGCCTTAAAGATAACGAAACTCTTACCCAACATCTCGAAAATCTAGCTCAGTACATCGACACGGTTCTGAAGACCGAGGTCTCCGAGACGTCATGAACAGCGCGATCCTGCAATATCCAGAGCGGTTGAAAGCCGCCCGGGAACGATTGATCGGGACGAGCATCAACGATCCCGCGCTCAACTATTGCATCGCCGGTCTGGCGCGCGTCGAAGAGGTGCTGCGCCGCCCGCTTCGCGTGGTCGTCCTCGGCGAGAACAATTCGGGGAAGACCTCCGTTACCGACCTCATCATCGGGCAGGGGCTGCTTCCGACCGGTGTGGTGTCGAACACGCACGTTCCGGTGCTGGTCGGGTATGGGGAGCAGCCGGCGATCTACGGTGTCGATTACGATGAAACCCGCATCCGGATCGACAGCGACGACGGCGACGATCCGTTGACCGATCTCGCTTACCGGGCCGTCCAGGTGATGCTGCCGCTGCCGGCGCTCAAGAACTACCAGATCCTCGATACGCCGCCGTCGGCGTCGCCTTCGGCGTTCGTCGGGGATGCGGACATCGTGATCTGGTGCACCGTGTCGACCCGCGCCTGGACCGAGAGCGAGCGAGCTGCGTGGGCGGCTCTGCCGAAGCGCTGCAGCCGGAACGCGCTGCTGGTCGGCACGCACAAGGATGGCCTTGATACGGAGGAGGACGTCGCGCACGTCAAGGAACGGCTCAGAAACCTCACGAGCGGACTGTTCCGGGACGTCATCCTCGTCGACGCCGAGGGTGTGCAGGGCGGCGATGCGGTGGCGGACGACGACCCATGGAACGGCGCGCGCGAACTGCGTGACGGGATTCAGCGCGTCGCGGAGAGCGTGGTCGAGCGGAGAACGCGGAAGGCCGAGAAGATCGTGCGCCGGCTGGCGCGGCTCACGTTCCACCATTTCGGCAGCGACGAGGTGCGGCCGGACTCGGTCGACCTGCTTCTGCGCTGGCAGACGCATGCGAAGCATTTGCTCGAGCTTTTGCAGCATGGCCGGCAGACGGTGCCGGAGAGTATCGAGACGCTTCTCGTCACCTATGCCTACTATGCGGAGAAGCTGCGGCCGGGCGTGGTGCGCGCCGAGGACACCGTTTCGGGCGCGTCGGCGCGGGCACTCACGGCGCCAATCCGCTGGCCGCAACAGACGACGGCAGCAGCGCGTCTGGTGCAGACGCTCGCGTCCGATCTTACGGGGCTGCTCCGCATGCTCGCCGGACAATCCACGTATGCGGATCCCGCGGTGCGGGCGGAGTATCAGACGGCGCGTGCCATCGTGCTGGCGCTCGCGGATCTGGATGGGGCGTTCGATGCGCTCGGACGCATGCTCGGGTCGTCGCTCGTCTCGGAGCCGGTGGCGCGGGCGAGTTGAGTTCCTAAGCTCGGATGAGCGCTTTTGTCTGAACTGAATATAAGGTTTCTTTACCGTCCGGTAACGGCTGCCGTTCTATTGGTTGAACAGGCACGCCGTGGCGTTTGCTCCGGTGGAGCCTGGGCTTCCAGCTCGTTGGCGGACCGGGATTTTCCCGATCAAACCATCGAGTGGACCGTGTTCCTGCCACACTCCTGGTAGAGGAAGGGAGCTCATCCGTCGCGTGTCGTTTGCGTAGGGTCCGTTCTTGCTCAGGCCGTTCCTCGTCATAAGCCTTCTGTCAGCGGCGACCGGTGCTCGCGCCGATCCGGTGCCCCTGTCGAATGACGACCTGAAGCGGACCGTCGCCGGCTCCGTCGTCGAGATCGACACGCCGCTCGGCACAACCGTTCCCATGCGCTTTGGAACCGATGGGCTCGTCTCGGCCGAGGCCGGCGTGCTTGCGCCCGTTCTCGGCTCGGCCAAGGACCGCGGACGCTGGTGGGTCGACGGCGACAAGCTCTGCACGAAATGGTTCCGCTGGTTCGATGCCGGCGTGCGCTGCCTTTCGATCGCGCTCGACGGCACCCGGGTGCATTGGCGCAAGATCGACGACGGCGAGACCGGAACCGGGACGCTCGTGGCCGCGGTAACGCCGGGCGCAGAGAAGAAGACGACCGTCGTGGCGAAGGCCGAGGTGGCGAAGGCCGACGGGGCGCCCGCGAAGAATCCCGAACCGCAAAGCGAGAAACGCGCCACGCGGCTCGCCGGTCCGCCGCGCGAGGTTGCGGAGCAGGCGCCTCAGGCGGTCAAGCCCGCGCCGGAGACGGTCGTTGCGCAAGCCGAACCCGAGCCGGCATCCGCTCCCGAGTTCAGCGCCGCTCCGGAAATGCGTTTCGGAGGCGCGGGACTGCTTGGCTCGTCGGCGCTGGCGGCTTCGGCTGCGGACGCTCCGGTGCCGCCTGCGTCACCGCAGAAGACGCCCGCGCCACAGAAGCCCGTTTCGGAACTGCCGGCCAAGGCTGTGAAGAAGGACGTTGCGGCCGCATCCAAGGCGGAGAGATCCGCGCCCCTTCAGCGGCAGGCGTCGCTACAGGTTCCAGCCAAACCGGCTCCGCAACGGCGGCTGCCGCCGCCGGAGAGCGATTGGGAGGGGGTCAACGTCGCGACTTCCTCGATCCGGCCGGTGGCGCTCTATCGCGTGCGCGGCGTTGCCGACTACGACGTTCTCAACGTGCGTCGCGGGCCGTCGCAGGACCATGTGTCGATCGCGTCCATTCCGTCGACGGGGCGTCGCGTCGAGATCATCGGCCAGTGCCGGGCGGACTGGTGCCCGATCCGCTATGGTGCCGTGACAGGCTGGGTCAACAGCTACTATCTCGCCGAAGACGTATCGCATCAGGATTCGTCGGCGAGCCCCGTGTATCGCCGCCGCTAAAGTCCGGCGGACGCGTTCGCATGTCTTCTCCAATGCTTCAGGATTCTGCGGAACCTTCGTCCGCGCGCGTTGTTGTCGGATTTCAGGGTCGGTCTTTGCGTTTGCAGGAGACCCTCATGGCGCGCAAGAAGTCCGCGGTCGGGCGCAAATCCCGGCTTTCCCTGCGGCGCTCGACCAAGCGCAAATGGTCGGCGGGCGTCACGCAGCGCAGCGATGCGCTCGATCTCGAAAAAGGCGTCTTCGCCAAGCGGAACCCAACAGATATCGCACAATCGCTCAAGCGGTCCGCCGAGCATAGCGGACGGCGCAAGAGCGAACCCTATAGCTCCGCCATGTCGATGCTGACCTTCTATATCAATCGGGCCGGCTCATCGTTGTCGAAGCCGCGATTGCGTGTGCTCGAACGCGCCAAAGGAGAACTGCGCAAGGCTTTCGGACGCGAGCCGCGATGATATCAAAGGCTCGAGTCGTGGCAGCGCGAGGCGTGGAACTTCCTCATCGCTTGCTTGCGATCTCGGCGCCCTCGAGCCTGTTGCCGAACAGCAGAATCGCGGCGAGCGGCACGACGAGGCCGATGGCCATCACGACGCCGAGCAGCAGCGGCAGATTCTCGTAGGCGCCGCGATCGACGACGAAAATCTGATTGAGATACTTGGTCTGCAGGGCCGCCGCGACGAGAGCCAGGTTCATCAGCGATCCCATGAGTGCGAACCATGTGGCGCGGCGCTGCTCTGGTGCGTAGATCGCGCAGAGGGTCAGAAGCGGGATCATGCTGAGCTGCAGGAACGGCGAGGAGGCGGCCGTGTCGATGATGGCGATGGTGCGGGCGCCGAAGCCGAAGTTAACTTCGGTCCATTCGCTGATGCCGAGGGTCAGTGCGAGGCTCGGCAGCGATAGCACGGTTGCGATGATGGTCAGCCAGAACAGCACGACGGGGATCGGGCGGCCGGTGATGGCGTCGGAGAAGATCCAGGTGCCGACAAGCGCGAGCAGGGCGCCGATCTGGTTCAGCGTGCCCTGGAAGGCTTCGTCGAAGCCCAGGAGATCGATGGTGAACCAGGTGTAGCCCTGGCCGACCAGCGGCGTGGCGCGGAATGCGAAAATGATAAGCGCGGCGTAGAAGATCGTTCTCTGCGTATTCGGGTCGAGGTCGCTGACGACTCGCCAGAGCATGGCGGACACAACGGCCATCGAAATCACGAAGACGATCTCCTGGGCGTAGGGGACGCCCGTGACGGCCATCGCCATGACTAGGGCGCCGAACGCAATGCCACCGCCCAGGATGCGCCAGTCGACCGGTCGCGTCGCGGCGCTGCTGATGTCGATCAGCAGGGCGCCCGACACCGAGATCAGCGGAATGACGAGGCCGCAAAGAAACACGGTCTCGTAGGAGAATACGCTGGCGAGCCAGCCGCCGAGACCGGCGACAATGACGAAGCCTAACGACAGCGCGAGGCGGCCGAGGACCTGAACCATGCCGAGGTCGCGATTGACGTCCTGCTGGTCGCGCGGCGTTCCGTCCGGATTTTCCCGGTCGACGACCTCGGTGCTCATGGCGTCGGCCGCCACGTCCTGCAGCACGACACCGACGACGCTCAGGAACGAGCCGATGCGGTAGAGGTCGGCAGGCGGGGCAAACGTCAGCCAGCCGCCGGCGGCGCCGGCCAGTGTGAGAAGCCCCAAAGCGACAAGCGTGCCGCCGATCAGGACGTAGGCCCGGCGTTGCGAGCCGAAGACGGGTACGGCGTCGACCAGCTCGCCGAACACCATCTTGATGGTCCACGGCAGCGTCAGCCAGACGCTCAAAGCCGCGAGCTCGGACGGCGTCAGCGTGAGCGCCGACTTGATCCAGAAATTTTCGGCGATGGTGATGAGGCCGAGCGCACCGTAGGCGAAGTAGACCATCAGGAGCGGAAGATAACGGAGGCGAAAGGCTCGCACCGGTGTGAGGAGCGCCGTCTCGAGTTTCTGGCGGAGCTTTTGCCCCGTCGGTCCCATCGTATTCGTCATTTGTGAGGTGCCCCGATCGTGAGGCGGCAAGGTATAGCCGGAGCGGCCCGGCCGGAGGGAGCGAAATCGCGCGGCCGGGCCGATGAGAGGCCGGGCCCCGTGCGGCAGGAACTTTTATAGGGCGCTGCGGTTTGACCGGAATGCACGAGGTTCTCAAATATCTTGGTGGTGCGCTGCGACGGACCTACGACAAGGTCGTCGGCAAGCCGTTGCCCTGGAGCATGATCGACAAGCTCGAATCGCTCGACGAGCGCGCGGAGCGGGATTGTGCAGTGCACGACGGAGACGGCGCGTCTCCTGATATGGCGCAGCGAGCGACCGACGCGAGGGACGCGCCTTCAGGTTTCGATACGAACGCGAAATCCTGAAGCCCGTTGCGCGTTTGGGATCCGATCCGCAATCGCACCCATTTTGCAAATTGCCGCCACATTTGGCTGGTCCTTCGGACTCGGGTTCAATCCGGGGGGAGGGATGCTATGCGAACGGGGTGGATTGCGATTTTTTCGATCTTTCTGGTCTTCGATGCGAGCGAGGTGGCTGCGGCGGGCTCGCTCGAGAGATCGTTGATGAAGCTCAGTCCGGAAGAGCGCGCGCACCAAGCCTGTGTGGTCAAGGGGCTTGAAACCGTTCGCCGCAGCGACGGACGTCTCGCGCGGGCCGATCGCCTGATGCCGGATGCCTTCAAGCGTGCGCAGTTCGAGGGTAGCGTCGTGTCTGCCAAAGGCGCGGCCGTCCGTGCGAGCGCACACTGGTACGCGCTCTCGTTCGAGTGCACCGTGTCGGACGATCAGATGAAAGCGTTGGCGTTCACCTACAAGATCGGTGACGAGATCCCGCCGGATCAATGGGACGAGGTCGGCCTGTGGCGTTGAGGAGGACTCAGGCGTCGCGTGGTGCGCTGGCGAGAAGATCGCGCAGCATGTGGACGGCACGTAGCGCCGGTCCGCGGCCTCCGCACTGGATGGAGATGCGGGCGCCTTCGAAGAGAAGGAACACCTCGTCGGCGAGCGTCTCGGGGTTCCGGTAGCGCGAGGCCTCGAACAGCTTCACGAGGTGCTCGCGTTTGCTCTGCTTGTACTCTTCGATCACGGCGCGGGCCGGATGACCGGGCTGAAGCTCGACGGCCGCATTGGCCAGCGCGCAGCCGCGCTCGAACTTATTGGTCAGGATCTCCTCGACGTGGTCCACCCAGGCCGCCAGGCGCCTCTCCGGATTGTCGGGATGCTCGTCGGCGAGACGCTGCCATACCTTGTCGCCCTCGGCTGCCAATTCCCGGGCGTAGGCCACGACAAGCTCGTCCTTCGACTTGAAGTGCCGGTATAGCGTCATTTTGTTCGTTTGAGCGGCTTCGGCGATCAGTTCGACCCCTACCGCGTGGAGGCCGTGGCGGTAGAATAAGTCCCGTGCAACGGCCAGAATCCGTTCCCGCGGAGGGGGCAGGGGGGTCTCGCCCGCGACTGCAGGCTTTTGCCGTGTTCGAACCAAGGTCTTGCTTACCGCCTCTTGACTGGGAAGATCATGCTCATTACCAACGGGTGTTACCGGTCAGTATCTAACCTATCTAAGGCAACTTCGTCGTCGGATCAATGTCCATCCGCGCTGCGTTGTCTCAAATCCCGGATTTCCGGGCGGTGCGCAATCATCTTTTGCCATGCTGTGAATTGAAAGTGGGTCGAGACGTGCTTTCAAGTTCTTGCGCTGGAGGGTCTATGCAACCTCATCGCTTCCGACCTGCGCTTATGGGTATTCTCCTGCTGGCGTTGCCGCTTGCCGCGTGCGGGGAAACGAAACCTGCCGCTCAGAGCGCCGCTCCGCCTCCGCCCAAGGTCACGGTCGCCAAGCCGGTTCAGAAGCTCGTCTCCGATTACGACGAATATGTCGGCCGCTTCGTGGCTTATGACTTCGTCGAGGTGCGTGGGCGCGTGTCCGGCTACCTGGACAAGATCCATTTCACCGATGGCCAGCTCGTCAAGGCGGGCGACGACCTGTTCACGATCGACCGCCGGCCGTTCGAAGCGTCCCTCGATCAGGCGAAGGCGGCGCTCGAGCAAGCCAAGGCCAACCTGGCGTTCGCCGAAGCCGACCTCAAGCGGGGCTCGAACCTGGTGCCAGGCACGTCGATCACGCAGCAGACCCTCGATCAGAGGACGCAAGCCAAGCGCGTCGCCGCGGCGTCCGTCACCGCACAGGAAGCCGCGGTGCGGCAGGCGGAGCTCGATCTGCAATTCACGGAGCTCAAATCGCCGGTGTCGGGACGTATCGGTGATCGGCGGGTCTCGATCGGCAACCTCGTCGCCGGCGGCACGGCGGGCAACACGACGCTGCTGGCGACGGTGGCTACGGTCGATCCGATCCGGTTCGAGTTCACGATGGATGAGGCATCCTACCTGCGCTACCTCAACGCGGCGTCGGCTCAGGCCTCGAGCAGCGCCAACCGCGGCATGTCGCTGCCGGTGCGGCTGAAGCTGATCGACGAGACCGATTTCAAGCACGAAGGAAAGATCGATTTCGTCGACAACGTCATCGATCGCTCCTCGGGCACCATTCGCGCCCGCGCCGAGTTCAGCAACCCCGACCGCAAGCTCACGCCGGGCATGTTCGGCCGCATCCAGATCACCATCGCGAAACCCGAGATGGCGCTGCTGGTCCCGGATGCTGCGATCGCGACCGAGCAGGTGCGCAAGTTCGTCTATGCCGTGTCGCCGGACGGTGTCGCCAATCCGAAGTACGTGACGCTGGGCCCGATCGTCGACGGTCTGCGCGTCATCTCGGGTGGCCTCGATGCTCACGACAGCATCGTCGTCAACGGACTGATGCGGGTGCGCCCCGGCATCAAGGTCGAGCCGGAGCAGGCGACGGCCAAGAGCGAGGCAAAAGAGACGGTCGTGGGCACGAACTGATGAAGCCCGGACATTCCTGCCATGGGCAGGATGCCATTATGCAAACCACGAGCTGACGCTTCCGGCCGCGAGGCCTGAAGCGATCGTTTTGTTCAGAGGACGGCGCGATCCATGCGCATCTCGCACTTCTTCATCGACCGGCCGATCTTTGCCGCCGTCATCTCGATCATTTTCGTGATCGTGGGTGGCGTCGCCCTCGGTCGGCTGCCGATCGCGCAGTATCCCGAGATCGCGCCGCCGGTCGTGAACGTGACGGGGCAGTATCCGGGTGCCAGTGCGGAGGTGGTCGCATCGACCGTCGTGGCGCCGCTCGAGCAACAGATCAACGGCGTCGAGCGCATGCTCTTCATCTCGTCGAACTCGACGGGTGACGGGCGCTTCTCGATCTCGGTGACGTTCGACCTCGGCACCGATCTCGATACGGCGCAGGTGCAGGTGCAGAACCGCGTGGCCGTCGCACAGCCGCAGCTTCCCGCCGACGTACGCAACATCGGCGTCACGGTCGCGCAGGCGTCGCCCGACCTCATGATGGTCGTGCATCTCCTGTCGCCGGACCAGTCGCGCGACACGCTGTTCATCTCCAACTACGCCAGCGTGAACGTGGTCGACGTTTTGAGCCGCATCGAGGGCATCGGGTCGATCACGGTGTTCGGTAGCCGCGACTACTCGATGCGGGTATGGCTCGATCCCGACCGGCTGCAGTCGCTGGCGCTGACGGCCAGCGACGTCGTGGCGGCGCTGCAACGACAGAACGTGCAGGTGGCGGCCGGCATCCTCAATCAGCCGCCCGTAGAACGGCCGGGCGCTTTCCAGGTGTCGGTGCAGACGCAAGGGCGCCTCGCCAACCCCGCGGAGTTCGGGGATATCGTCGTCAAACAGGGCGGCGATGCGGTGGTGCGCCTCAAGGACGTGGCGCGCGTGGAACTCGCCGCGCTCGACTACGGCGTGAATTCCTATCTCGACGAGAGTCCCGCGACCGGCCTCGGCATCTTCCAGTTGCCGGGATCGAACGCGATCGCGACCGCCCAGAAAATCAAGGCGACGATGGAGGAGCTGTCGAAGAGCTTTCCGTCCGGCCTCAAGTACGACATCATCTACAATCCGACCGACTTCATCCAGCAGTCGGTCGATGCGGTCGTGGACACGATCCTGGAAGCGGTCGTGCTCGTGGTGCTGGTCGTCATCCTGTTCCTGCAAACTTGGCGTGCGGCGATCATCCC
>JAFKKW010000363.1 GCA_017304275.1 Hyphomicrobiales bacterium
GTCTGGGGCCGCGGCTACGTGCTGCGCAATCCGGGCGAAGACAATATCGCCGCCGCCTGACGCGACTTTTCCTGCAAACGTGCAGCCCCATCTTCGGCGGGATCCTTTTCGGATCCCGCCTTTTTCGTGTGGCGTGCGCACGTTGTCTCGTGGCGCAACATTTTCGGTTTCTGTCTGAATTTCGTTGTCGACATCAGGTCCGCGTCCTTGCGCGTTGTGCCTCATTTCGGACTCCGAATTGGTTTCCAATCCGTCATTATTCGCGATGTGCTGATTTGAGTTGCGGGCGGGAACTTCCGTTCATCGATCTTCCGTTGGCGCCTTAGTGGTGGACAACTCATGCCGACCTCCTTCACAGGGACCGCGGGGGCGCCCATACTCCGTACCGGGGGTTTGTGTGCGTCGGGGTCTTCCAAAATGGTTTTGGCTGGAGATACGCGGTTGGCGTTCGCCGCGCGTGTGAGCGTTTGTCCGCTGCCCGTCCATCGGTGGAACGCTATTGCGCGTTCCCTGCGCGCACTCGCGCTTTGGGGCGCATTGCTCGTCGTTGCGCATTGGACTGCCGACGCGGCCTGGGCCGGCTCGAAATACAACCAGAAGAACTCGCGCAACGGATACGGCTTCAACGCCTACTCGTTCGAAGCCTTCCGCAAGCAACAGCAGGCCGAGATGGAGCGACGTGCCAAAGAGCAGGCGCGCGCGCAGCAGCAGGCGATGCGCGACGCGGGCAAGGGGAAGGCCCAGCAACAGCAAAACAGGCAGAAGGCCGGGAAAGCCAATGCCGGTGGCGATGGCGACGGGGATGATGTCGATCCGTCGGCGACCGAAGCCGAACGCAACGTCCGTGCGATCGCCAAGCTTCGTCAGCAGGAGCTGGAGCGCGTGCAACGCGAGCACGCGCAGGAGTTGCGGAGGGAGCACGCTCGTTCCGAGCGCATTCGGGAGCACATGCTCCGGAAGCGGGAGCGGGACCTGGCCAACACGCTCAAGGCGCCTGCAAGGCCGCCACGGATGCTGCCTGCCGCGGTGACGAAGAGCGAACCGGCCGATCCGCCGACCGATCGGCGCCCTGGGCTGCTCGATACCTTGCCGGCGCAGGCTTCCCACCTCGGCATGAGCCGTCGTGCCCTGAGGGGAGATCGTGACAAGGATGACGAGACCGGTCGGGCCGATGCGGCCGAGACGGACGGCGCGGGGCGGCTGGACGTGGACGCGCACGCGGCTGGCGATGCGCGGGGCGTCAATGTGATCGAATGGCGCTCGGCGAAGAGCCGGACATTCCCGGGGCGGGACACGGGCGCCGAGATGCCTTCGAAAATGTTCGTCGACGAGCGCAAGAGCGAGCTTGTGGTGTCGGACATCTCGCCGGTCGATCTCGAGACGGCGAAGGCACACGGGTTCGTCCTCGGCGAGTCGATCGATCTCAAGGGCGGCGGCAAGGTGCGGCGGCTCAGCGCCCCGGGCTTCACGCGCGACGAGGCCGAGCGCGAGCTTCACAAGATCCTGCCGTTCCTGCCCGTGACGCCAAACCACGCGTACACGATCTTCATGGGAACGCTCGGCGAGAGCGAAGGCGCCAGCGCCATGCCGGGGCTCGATCCGCGGAAACTGGCACCTGCCTCGGCAAAGCCGTGTCCGGCGCAGACCTGCTTCGGCGGCCAGCTCATCCATTGGAGCAAGACTCTCGGCTCCTGCACCAAGGACGTGCGGATCGGCGTCATCGATACGTCGTTCGATATCGGGCATCCCTCGTTCAAGTCCGTCAATGCGATCCAGGGCGAGTTTCTGAGCGGCGAGCGGCCGTCACCCTACGATTGGCACGGCACGGCGGTTCTTTCCCTTCTCGCAGGCAATCCGGTGAGCGGAACGCCGGGACTGGTTCCCGACGCCACGTTCCTACTTGCCACCGCGTTCCGCAGCGACGTCAACGGCAATGCCTCCACGGATACGGTCCGGCTGCTGGCGGCGCTCGACTGGCTGGAGCAGCTCGACGTCGACATCGTCAACATGAGCTTCTCGGGCCCGCAGGACAATGCGCTCGCAGCGGCCATCGCGCGCATGAGCAAGAAGGGCGTCGTTTTCATCGCCGCTGCGGGCAACATGGGGCCGACGGCGGCTCCGAGCTATCCGGCAGCCTATCCGAACGTGATCGCGGTCACCGCGGTCAACCGCAACGGCATGAACTACAAGAGTGCCAATCGCGGGTCGTACATCGACGTCGCGGCGCCGGGCGTCGATATCCTGACGGCGCTTCCGGATGCGAAACAGGGCTATCGCACCGGCACGTCGTTTGCGGTGCCGTTCGTGACGGCCATCATGGCAACGAAGGTCCACGGCGGCGAGCCCATGACGGAGCAGGAGTTGCTCGCCCAGATTGCGACGCGCGATCTCGGGCCCCCCGGTCCGGATCCCATCTATGGGGCCGGGCTCGTCGTGGCGCCGAAGCGCTGCGCGCGCGGCGACGCGGTCGCCGATGGCGCGCCGGCATCCGGGCTCGACGCATGGTCCACGCGCACGACGTTCATCAAGGCCGGCGCGGGCTTTGCGCCTTAGGGTCTGCCGTCTTGGGGAACCCTACGGCTGATGGCCGGCAAGGGGCCAGAATGTGATGGAGACGGCCGGCCGTACCCGTGTCAGTCGAGCATGCCGAGATCGGGTGGAACCGAGACCGCCGAGAGACCTACTGTGGGCTTTGCCACGCGTTCTTCAGGAACAGCGCCTCGTCGTCGGCTCCGAACGCCTCGCCGGAGATCATGGTCTCGACCATGGCGTCGATGGCGGGATTGTTGATGCCGGTGGCCGTCTGGTAGGTGCCGTCCGTCGCCGGCGTCCTCGCCGGCTGCTTCGGCGTCTCGACGTGCTGGGCGATGCGCCAGGTACCGCTCGGCGTACGGCAGGCCAGTCCGGCCGCGTCCTGTTTCGCGCCAGAGACCGTCACCCGATATTCGCGGCACACGCTATCCGTCGTCGTCCTGAACGAGACGATGGGCTCGATGGATGTGCGTCCGTTGTCCGTGGTCAGGACGGTTCTGCTGGGATTTGCATCGAGCGCGTAGGCGAGGGCGCCGGATGCGACGAGGTCCGGGCCGGACGTGGCGATCAGCGAGGGCGGCGCCTCCGCGGGGGTGTTCGCGCGGCCGGCAAGCCAACCGACCGCGGCGCCAGCCACGACGAGGGTCGCCATGCTTGCGGCCAAGGCCGGCGTAAAGCCACCCGGGGCGATGCGCGCGGCGGCGGCGTCAACGAGGAGGCGCAGGCGTCCGCCGAGCGGAACGCTCGTCATGCTCGCGCGCGCTTGCGGACGCGCACGCTCGATGGCTTTGATCAGGCGGTCGGGGACGGGCTCACGCAGCGTCGGCTCGAAGGCCGTGGCAAGTTGCGCGCGTGTTTCGACAAACGGCGCAAGGCGCACCCGGAGGGCCGCATCCTGCCGCAGCAGGCGCTCGAGCGCCTGGCATTCCTCCGGCGTCAATTCGCCGTCGGCATAGGCCATCAAAATTTCGTCGGCAACATAACTCATTTGAGCTCTCAACGTTCTCGGCTCGAAACTGGAATAGGCGGCGGGACTGCCGCGGCGACCGGAATGTCGGTCAGCGCCGCATAAAGGGATTGGCGGGCTCGGGACAACCGACTCATGACCGTACCAATCGGGATGCCGAGGATGTTCGCCGCCTCCTTGTAGGAAACGCCCTCGACGCACACCATCGCCACCAGCACCTGCTGATCGGCAGGCAGGCGTGCGATGCTTTCGGTCACGGCAGCGAGAGTAAGACGGCTTTCCGTGACGGCGCGCCCGTCCACGCCGACCAGATTCTCGACCTCGTCAAGTTGGCGCGGGTCGCCCTGGGCCCTACGACCGCGGTGGTGGTCCACCCAAATATTTTGCGCAATGCGATACATCCAACTATCGAGACTCGTTCCCGGCTTCCACTGGTCCAAATGCGCCAACGCACGCTCGCACGTATCCTGCACGAGGTAGTCCGCCTTATCCTTGTCGCCGGTCAGCGCGAGAGCGAATCTGCGCAGACGCGGCAGTAGCTGGATCATCCGCGACTGGATTTCATCCACCACGGCCCCCTCCCGCGACTATTGGGTACAACGCAACCTGCAATACCTTATTCCTGAGCGCGGTGTTTTTGGGGCGGGTGTGGCTTTTCTGAGGTGGTTCAACAGGTCTCAGCCGAGGAGGCGCCCCTCGAGCTGGATAATGCAACTCTCGATATTGTGCAGAATCTCATCCGTTTTTTCGAGGTCGCGCCGGATGGCGTCGATGTCGGGAAGGGCGTCTTTCTTGGTAAATGCGCGGGAAACGCGCCGCAGAGTGGCAAACAGCCCCCGCCGGCGGGCCTCGCGCGCGGCGGCGTCCTCGGCGCGCTGGATGGTGCGGCGCGCGCGAACCTCCTGCTTGCCGATGCGGCGCTTCAACAGCGCCACCTCCTTCTTCTTGTGACGCAACTCCTTGATGGCCGCCTTGGCCTCCGCCTCGGATTTCACCTCGACCAGCACCTCCGTGCCATCGATCCGTGCGAAACGCATCTGCCTCAGCTGCATGGCAGGTTCTCCCCGAACGCCCCTGGCCGCGGACCCTACACGCTGGCGCGTAGGGCGTCAGCAGGGTCCCCGAGGTCGGCCCCCGCGTTACCCGACCGGCATGCCGGGCTGGCTGCTTCGGCTAAAACCTTCTATGGAGGGACAACGGTTTGGAGAAAGGCGACCTGCGCGCGCATGACTCAATCTTCCACGGACACAAAGACGCTGCGGGCGGCTATCGTGCCGGTCACGCCGTTCCAGCAGAATTGCACGCTGCTGTGGGACGACACGACCAAAACGGGCGTGGTCGTCGATCCGGGCGGGGATCTCGACGAGATCCGCCGTGCCATCCAAGAGCTCGGTATCACGGTCGAGAAGATCGTGCTGACGCATGGCCATATCGATCATGCGGGCGGGGCGGCGGAGCTGAAAGAGGCTCTGGGCGTCGAGATCGAAGGGCCGCACGGCGCCGACCGTTTCCTGCTCGACAACCTCGAGAAGCAGGGCGCGGCCTACGGCATTCCGGCTCGGGCGGTGACGCCGGACCGCTGGCTCGAGGAGGGCGATACCGTCACCATCGCCGGGCATACCTTCGAGGTCCTGCATTGCCCGGGGCACTCGCCGGGCTCGGTGGTGCTGGTCAACCGCGCGCACCGGCTGATCCTGATGGGCGACGTGCTGTTCCGCGGCTCGATCGGTCGCACCGACTTTCCCTACGGCGATCACGACGCGCTGATCAATGCCATCACGACCAAGCTCTTGCCGCTCGGTGACGACTTCACGTTCATCTGCGGGCATGGACCGGTGAGCACCATCGGCGACGAGCGGCGGACCAATCCGTTCCTGCCCCGCTAAGGGTGTGCGTCTCCGATCGATCCGGGATCTCAGCGCGTGCCGCGCGACCAGCCGAAGTCGAGGCAGCCGAAGATGCCGCACTCGTTCTGCATCGTGCCGTAGCCGGTCAGGGAGCCGTCGTTCTCGTAGAAGTCGACGGTTTCGACGCGCAGCGTTTCCGCGCAGCTCCGACGGCAAGCAATCCAAGTCCCGTTGGGCTTCCTGACCTCGTAGCCGGTGCTCGTGACGCGAACCGGACCGGCGACGGAGCCGTTGCCGAAGCGGCTCACGGCGACCGCGACATCGCCTTCGGGCTTGCGGCGCAGGAAGCCGGCCTCGGCGGGAAGGACGGCCGGCAGCATCACGCAGGCGACGGCGGCGAGGGATAACGCAACGGCAGCGAAAGATTTGCGGCGCGACATCGTTGCGCTCTCCTAGCTATGGGTACGGCTTCGAAACGAACGCGGGCCTGCAGGTCAGCCGCTCTTCGCGAACTGCAGTTTGACGCCAGTGAAACCGGGGCCTCCGGTCGAGATGGATACGGTCTGACGGGAGCCCGTCATGGAGACGTTCATCGATCCCGAGATCGCCCCCGAGAAACGGAGGTTGAATCCGCTCGCGGTCTGCTTTCCGTTCACGTTGCCGGTCTGGTTGAACTCGCGTTCCTCCCCGGTTCCCGTGATCGAGCCGCCGGCGCTCTGCAGGCTGGCGCGCATGTTGATCTTAAACGAGGCGTTGCCGCAATTGATGGCCATCCCGAGGCTGCTGCCCGACTTGGCATTGTAGTAGCCCTTGCAGCGTAGACGTTCACTCTTGCCGTTCTCGAGGCGCACGCTGCCGGATCCGGTCCATGCGCCATCGAGCGCAGAGAAGGTTCCTTCGATCGCAGAAGCGGGCATGGCCAGAGCGGCGAGCGCGATCGCTGCGCAGGATGCGATGGAAATGCAAGAGCGTGTCACTTCAGCCTCCAGAGCCGGTCCCGGCAGTGTCTCACCGCGATCTCAAAGCAACCTTAGCATCGCTGTTAAATTTGGCGATGGTTCCAAGGCAACAGTAATCGGCAGCCGGCGTCGATTGTGCCGACTACGGATCAATGTCCCCACTCGGCCCGGCAGCGTCTAAGATGCTGCCGGGCCGCCAATTTTTCAATGATGGCGGAGGGCGCGAGGCAGCTTCAGCCGTTGCGCGGAGGCTGCTCCGGCAGTGACGCGAACTCAGCAACCGCGGTTGCGGAGACAGCGGTAGAACGGCCGCGACCCCCAGCCCCAACGGTCGGCGCAGCGATGTCGCACCTGCGAGCAGGAGCCGTAGCCAGACCCGTATCCGTAGTAAAAGTGGGGCCGGAAGTGGTGATGATGGCGATGCCGGTGCCGGTGATGGAAGTGGCGCCGGTGGTGGTGACCAAAGTGCCGGTGCCGGTGGTGGTGACCGAAGTGGCGGTGCCCGCGGTGCCGGTGGCCGCTATGGCCTCGGCCGCGGCGGACCTCCTCGATCATCGTTCCAGCGTCCGCGGCGTGCGAGGCTTGGGCGCCCGGCAGGGCCGCGGCGGGGGCCTGCTTGGGTACGAATGCCGCGCCAGCAACTATGGCGGCGCAGACGGCGAGCGTTTTGACTCTCATAGTTCCTCCTCGTCGCGAGGTTGCCCCGGCGGAGTATCCTGCACAGTTCAATGATGAACAATGCGGCACGGTTCCGACATCGCCGATTTAGCCCGGTCGTTTCCGTGTCTTTTGGTTGACGCGCGCAACCTGCGCCGATCACGGCGCTCGCGCGCCGCGCGGGCTCTGTGCCTCGATGAGCTCGATGATGTGCTTGGCATCGGTGAGGCCAAGGCCGAGCGCGGCCCGGCAGACGCGTATGGCCTCGATCTTGCGGTCGTCGGCGACAAGGGCTTCTATCTCGCTGCGCGTCTCCGGCAGCAGACGATCCAGCGTATCCACGGCATCCAATGTGCGATCGACGTCTCGCGTCCGCGCCCGCCCGCTGCGTGGGGCGATGGCGACGGCGGTCAGCCGTCCCGCCACGACGCCGGCCAGAAAGGCAGCCATCAGGGCGAGCAATGAATACTCGGGAGCCAGCAACGACATCGAGACTTCCTGCGAACGCTGCGCTTGACCCATCGCGGCGCTTATTCTAGCGCCTGCTTCAGGTCCCTGCACGCTCCTGCGTTTGCGGACGCGACTTGGTCAGCGCGTACTCGTTCCTGACGCGGCTGATCTTGCCCGACGGGCCGCGCGGGATCTCGGAGACAACCTCGATCGCGACCTCGATCGTGCTTTCCAGGCCTTCCGCCCTGACGTTCTCCATGATGCGCTCCCGGATACCGTCGACCGCGAGTTGCTTGCCGCGCAAGGGGACGAGACGCACGACGAACTGCCGTGGGCCGGTCTGCAGGATCTGGTGCTCGGCGAGGTCGAGGACGTGATGCAACGGGACCAGGAAGACATAATAGGGGATCTCTCGCATCCGTCCGCCGTCGTCGATCCAGAGCTGGTCCTTGGTCCGGCCGCTGATGCGGGCAATGCGCGGCATGGGGCTGCCGCAGGGGCAGGGCTCGGCGCTCATGGTAACGCGGTCGTCGACCTCGTAGCGGATGATCGGCTGCACGTGATTGTAGAGGTTGGTGACGAGCACCTTGCTGCCCTCGACGCCGGGGGGAACGGGGCGGTTGTGCTCGTCGACGACCTCGAGGATGGCGAGGTCGGCGTTGACGTGGGCGCCGCGGCCCGCGATGCATCCCGACGACAGCACCATGCATTCGCCCATGGCGTATTCATCGGCGACGTGTGTATCGAACACCTGCTCGAGCCAGACGCCGGCCTCGTCGCTCAGTGGCTCGGCGACGTTGGTGATCTGTTTCAGTGCGGCCTCAGCGCGGAGGTTCATGCGGCCCTCGGCCTCCTCCCGTCCCAGGGATTCCAACGCACTCGCATAACCCGTGATGTATTCAGGGCGGAATCGCTCAAGCCGGCGAACGTTGTCTGCCATCGGGTCCGAGTAGGACAGGCGCAGAACCTTGAACAACGGCGACAGGTATCTCGGAATGTAGGCGAATGCCGCCGCGCTCGGATAGAATCCCGGCTTGACCGTCATCACAGCCATGCGGGCCGGGTTGAGGAAGCGACCGAGGTGGGGAAGGAAACGACGCTTGAGCTTGGTGGCGCGGGCGAACTGCACGGCAAAGATGAGGCTCAGCGCATGCTCGTCCTGGACGATGAGCGCCGGCTGGCCCTGGCTGCCGGACGTGTGGCTGACGCCGTAGCGGCCGAGATAAAGCTTTCCGAGGTTGCGGATATCATCGACGAAAGCGCCGAGGTCGGCTTTCTTCAGTCGAGGATCGGTGACCAGATCGTCGTAGTTCTCCATCATCTCGGCTTTGGTGAGAATCGGGAGATCGGTCAGCGCGCAGGTCGTGACGTCGATGCCGGAGAAGCGTCGCTTGTAATAAGGCGAGTGCTCGACGGCATGGGCCAGAAGCGTACGCAGGCGCTCCTCCTGCGTGGCCTTGATCTTGGCTTCGTTCCACCAGAACGGGTAAAGGGACTGCAGCGTAGCGGCGAAGCGGATAGGGCCTAGCATCGAGGGCTCCGATCGGTTGTCGCGGACTCACTCCAGGCCGCCGAGGAGGCCAATCGCAACAGCTTCGGACGGTCACAACGGCGAAGCAATACCGTTAAAGTCGCGAATGCTCCCAGGGTTTCATGTGGGAATGCCGCATTTTGGGCACAAGGGCGGCAGGCCTGAAACCTTTGCGTTCGCAGCCCGTAACTCTCGGTGCCAGGGCGCCTCTTGTCGCGGCACCCGGACGGCGCAACAGCACGCGAGAGGCTCCTATGCACACGATCGTCACGTGGCTCATCGACAGGCCGGAACGTATCTCTACGTCCGTATTCGGATGGTTGCCGCCGTTGTTCGCGCGGCTCGTGGTCGGATGGGTGTTCCTGTGGACCGGATGGGCGAAACTCAACCACCTGCCGCAGATCACGCAGAACTTCATAGAGTGGGGAATTCCTTTTCCCGCCGTCATGACGCCTTTCGTCTCCGGCGTCGAATTCCTAGGCGGGCTTCTGCTCTTGCTCGGCCTTTTCACGAGGATCGCGGCGACGCCGCTCGTGATCGTCATGGCCGTGGCCATCGTCGCGGCGAAGCTCGGCCAGATCGATTCGCTCGAGACGCTGCTGGGCTTCGAGGAGGTCGCGTACATGGCGCTGTTCGGCTGGCTTGCCGTCGCCGGCCCGGGCCCGGTATCGCTCGATCGTCTCCTGCAGAAGCATTTTTCCCAGGGACGGGTGGGGGCGGTGATTCCCGTCCCGTGATGTCGCATGATGGTGGATCGGAGAGGTGCCTAACGCCCCACGGTTGCGCGGCAAGGCCGGGATGCCTACATCGCGGGCTGGGCTCAATCAGAGTGGAATTCAGACCATGGGCACGTTCTCTGCACACGCTTCAGGACAGTTCCTGATCGGCGGCGACCTCGCCGTCACGCGCCTGGGCTTCGGCGCCATGCGCATCACGGGCGAAGGCATCTGGGGTGAGCCCGCGGATCCGGACGAGGCGAAGCGCACGCTGAAGCGCGTGCCTGAACTCGGCATCGATTTCATCGACACCGCGGACAGCTATGGTCCCGAGGTCAGCGAACGGCTGATCCGCGAGGTCCTGTATCCTTACAAAGGGCTTGTCATCGCCACGAAAGGCGGCCTCACCCGGCCCGGGCCGGGGCAATGGGTTCCGAACGGGAAACCCTCCTATCTGCGTCAGCAGGTGGAAAGCAGCCTCAAGCGCCTCGGCGTCGAGCGGATCGACCTCTGGCAGTTGCACCGCATCGATCCGAATGTGCCGCAAGCCGAGCAGTTCGATGTCGTCGCCGCCATGCAGAGGGAAGGATTGATCCGTCATGTGGGCCTGAGCCAGGTCAGCGTTGCCGAGATCCAGGCGGCGCAGAAGGTGTTCAAGGTGGCGACGGTGCAGAACCTCTAGAACCTCGCCGACCGCAGCAGC
>JAFKKW010000364.1 GCA_017304275.1 Hyphomicrobiales bacterium
TCGCGGCAAGCGGATCTCGCTGGCGGAGGCTGAAGCCGCCGGCGGCAGGATCGTGCGGGCCTCGGAGAACGTTTTTTGGGGCGGGCAGACCGGCTACTTCGCCGACCCCGACGGCCACCTGTGGGAGGTTGCCTACAACCCGTTCATGCCGCTCGATGCGGCGGGCCGCGTGACGCTTCCCTATGAGGCGGCAGCCGAATCCGATGATGCGGCGATCACCGCGATCCTGAAGTCGGCGCGCACCGTCGCCGTGATCGGCGCGTCCGACGACGCGAGCCGTCCGAGCCACGGCGTCATGCGCTATCTCAAGGCGAAAGGCTACAAGGTCATCCCCGTCAATCCGACGCTCGCGGGTAAGAAGATACTGGGTGCCGCCGTGCGCAAGGATCTTTCGGACATTCGCCAGCAGGTCGATGTGGTCGACATCTTCCGCCGGCCCGACGCCGCGCTGGCCGCCGTACGTGATGCCATCCGCGAGAAGGATCGCCTCGGCATCAAGACGGTGTGGATGCAGATCGGCGTCGTCAACGAGACGGCCGCCGCCGAAGCCCGCGCCGCCGGTCTCGCCGTCGTCATGAACCGCTGCCCGCAGATTGAATACGCGCGCTTGATCGGCTCGTAGGGGTTCGGCGGCGGGGCTTTGCAAATGACCGGCGACGGCACTCGCGTTAAGCCGTCGTGCCGCTCGAGCGTGCGGTGACGATATCCGCCCGCTCGGCGACGCCGGTCTTGGGTAGCACCTCGATGACGTAGCCAAGCGATGCGAACGCGGTCATCAGGCGTTCGTATTCTTCGGTCGCCTGTTTGAATCCATGCCGGCGGTCGGCGTCGTTCCTATGGATCTCCGGCCACGGAGGCGTCATGAAAACCCGCGCATTGTAACGCTCCTTGGCGTAGCGCTCGAGGACGGGGTCTCCCGTGGCATGTTGCAGGGCCGCGGCGGCGTCGATCAGGCCCCGATCGAAGAATACGACACCGGGCACCGCCTTCGCTTGTTCTCGATCGCGAAGGGACATGTCTATGGCGCGCCGGGCGAACGCGGCGAGGTCGACCCAGGGCAACGCCAGCCCGGATCCGGCGCGTTCTTCCGCGATGATACGGCGGCCCGGCTCTTCGATGGTTTCGTACCCCCGCCGTTTCAATTCGGCCAGCAGAGTCGATTTGCCGCCGCCCGAACATCCGGAAATGATGAAGAACCGATCCATTCCCTCTTATTCTGATGTGAGAGTTTGCTCGTCGGAGATCTGGAAGCCGCCTTCAAGATCGGCGCTCGAGCTGCCGCCGACGAACACCCGGAACGGGCTGGGCTCGATCACCGCTTTTCCTGCGTCGTCGTGATAGGCGAGATCGGCAGCCTTAAGCGTGAAGCGCACGGTCTTCCGCTCCCCCGGCGCGAGCGCGATCTTCTGAAAACCCTTGAGCTCGCGCACGGGCCGCGAGCGCGCGGCGACGAGCTGACGCGTATAGAGCTGCACGACCTCCTGTCCGGCGCGCAGTCCGGTGTTCTGCACGTCGACGCGGATCTCGATCGCCCCGGCGCGCCCCATGCCGGGCGCACTGACCGCGAGCCCCGAATAGGCGAAGGTCGTGTAGCTGAGCCCATGTCCGAACGGGTAGAGCGGCGTCGAGGCCTCATCTATGTATCCGGTCGTATAGCGGTCGGCGGTCGATGGCCGGCTGGTCGGAAGATCGCTGTAGGAGATCGGCACCTGGCCGATCGAGCGCGGGAATGTCATCGGCAGCTTGCCGGATGGCGCGAACTCTCCGGTGAGCACCTCCGCCAGAGCCGTGCGCCCCTCCGTTCCCGGCTGCCAGGCGATCATCAGCGCCGCCGCTTTTGCGTGCGCGTCCGTGAGCGCGAGCGGGCGCCCGGTCTCCACCACGAGGGCGATCGGCTTGCCTGCCGCGACCAGCGCATCGAGCATCTGCTGCTGCACGCCCGAGAGGCCTAGGTGCGCCCGCGACGTGCCCTCGCCGGAGACCGTGCAGTCCTCCGACAGGACGAGCACCACCAGATCGGCAGCCCGCGCCGTCTCGACAGCCGCCGCCTTGTCCTTGAACGAGACGCCGCATGGATCGGCAAAGCCCTCCGCGAAAAGCAGCCTCTGTCCGCTGCCAAGTCGGGCTTCCAACGCCGCCTTCAGCGTCTCGGTTTTGGGCTTCTCGAGGCGGGCCGGCCCGTACCAGGAATGATCGTTGGTCGAGAGCGCCGCGGCGCCGATGAGCGCGACCGTGCCCGACTGCGGTGTGATCGGCAGCGTCGCGCCGTTGTTTTTAACGAGCACGAAGCTTTCGCGCGCCACCGCACGCGCCGCCTCGCGCACGCGCGCATCGCTCGGAGCCGGCGGTACCTCGCGCGGCAGGGGCGAGTCCGCGAAAAGACCCATGCGGTATTTGACCGTCAGCACACGGCGCACGGCCGCGTCGATCTCCGTCATCGGGAGGGACCGATCCTTGACCAGCGCGTCCAGGTGGCGATCGTACGCGCGCCCCGCCATGTCGAGATCGATGCCGGCATGCAGCGCCTTGCGGGAGGCCTGCGCGAGATCGGCCGCGACACCGTGGTTCATGAGCTCCGGAATCGCGACGAAGTCCGACATGACGAGTCCGTCGAAGCCGAGCCGCGTCTTAAGCACGTCGGTGACGAGCCAGCGGTTGGCGGTGACCGGCACCCCGTTGACGGTGTTGAAGGAGGCCATCACTGTTTCCGTTCCGGCAGCAATGGCCGCTTCGAACGGCGGGATGTAGCGGTCGAAGAGTTCTGCGGTCGGAATCTGCGCGCCGTTGTAGTCGCGCCCACCCTCGGGCGCGCCGTAGCCCACGAAATGCTTCGCCGCTGTCGCGAGACCACCCGCGCGGTAGCCTCGCACACGCGCCGCCGCAAACGCGGAGGCCAGCAACGGATCTTCGCCCGCGCCCTCGATCACGCGCCCCCACCGTGGGTCCCGGGAGATGTCGACCATGGGTGCGAACGTGAGGTTGATGCCGTCCTGCGCCGCTTCGAGCGCGACCATCCTCGCGGCCAACTCGGCGAGCTCAGGCTTCCAGGTCGCCGCCCAGGCGATCGGGACGGGGAAGGCAACGCGGAACGCGTAGACCGCATCGATGCCGTAAAGCATCGGAATCCGAAGCCGCGATTGCTGGACCGCTTCCTTGAACTGGCGCAGATGGTCCGGATTGACCACGTTCAGCATGTTGCCGATGCGGCCCTGTCTGACCTCCTCGAGCTGAAGCTCGTAGGGGAAGGCGAGGGACGCGAAATTGAGCTGCCCGATCTTTTCCGCGAGCGTCATGCGGGCCATCAGCGCCGCCACCTTGGGCGCGACATCGCCCGCCGCGGCGCGCTTCGGTGAGGGCGTGGACAGGGCCGGGAGGGGGCCGAGAGAAGCAAGCACGATCAAAAGGATACCAAGAAAACGCATAAACGCAGATCCTCGCCGGTCTCGACCGGGACATGGTATATGGGGGCGCGCGCCTCGCGTCCATTTCACACCTTGTGAAAGGGGTTCTGTGCTACAACATGTCCACCGCTGCGACCCCTCCAAGCAAAGAGCCGGTCAAGACTGAGGAGATCGAGATGCCGCTGACCGGCGTCCAGGAAAAGAAGCTCGACACCGACCTTTCGGCCCGCACGATGCTGCCGATCGATCTCGACGGCCGCGAGGTCGTGCTCGAAGCCCGCGCCTATCAGGGCAAGGACGAGCACACGCAGGCCATGGCGCTGATCAATCGCGGCCAGGGCAAGGAGGCCGGCGAGATCCCGCTCGTGCGCGTGCACTCGGGCTGTGTCACCGGCGACATCTTCCACTCGCTCCGCTGCGACTGCCGCGCGCAGCTCGAGGCCGCGTTGCAGCGCATCGCCCAAACGCCCAACGGCGTTCTGATCTACCTGCCGTTCCACGAGGGACGGGGCATCGGCCTCTTCAAGAAGATCAAGGCCTACGCGCTGCAGGACCAGGGCCTCGACACGGTCGACGCCAACATCGAGATCGGTGAGCCGATCGACGCGCGCGAGTATGAGCTGGCGGCCGAGATCCTGCACGATCTGGGCTTCGAGAAAATCCGCCTCATGACGAACAATCCCGCCAAGATCGAAGCGCTCGAGGAAGCGGGCATCGCGATCGTGGATCGCGTACCCGTCGTCGTGCGGCCCGGCATGCACAACGAGCATTATCTCGACACCAAGCGTCGCCGCATGGCGCATAAGCTCTAGAGCCTGATCGTCTGAGATGCGAGCGTTCAACTCGCATCGAGAGCGTGAATCAGACTCTCAAACAATAACTTGGCGTGCGGTCACGCCTTGAATGCGATTCCAACAAGAGTGAACGCGCTCTAGCGTCTCGCGCCGGAACGGCCTGAAAGGCAGATCGTGTTCGCTTTGTCCCGAAGCGATCGGCCTGCTCCACGTCATGGTTGGACCCGGCCATCCAGGGCCTGAACAGAACGTGCCCGACAAGCGGGAAGCCCGGTCCAATCCAAGGAAGCCCCTGGAGCCGTTCCGGTTTTGTTGGAATCGGGGAACGGCTCTAGGCCTTTGTTCGGCCGTGCTTCTTATCGGAAAACCGGTTCCCACTTTTCCGGAAGCACTCTAGTCGAGGCAACCGCGCCTTACGACTTCAACGTCATCCCGGCGCAGGCCGGGATCCAGACACGCGTCCGCATGCCGCGCCGCTGATTCCCCGTACGGCGCCCTACCAAGCCAACCCGGCCATGGCGCCAAGCGCCGGCGGCGCGCCCGGCGCGAACAACGTCGCGAGCTTGCCGGCATCGATGGCGCCGTCCACCATCGTCTCATGCCGGTGAATGCCGCCGGCGACGAACAGCGCGTCAAGCCCCGCGCGTTCGGCGCCCGTGAGATCGGTGCGCACAGCGTCTCCGACGACGAGAATTCGTTCCGGTGAGACCGGCGCCTTGCGGAGGCGCTCGGCTTCTGCTTTCGCCGTGGCATAGGCGGAAGCATGCGGCTTCCCGGCCCAGTATACCTTGCCGCCGAGATGCTGGTAGGCATCTGCCAGTGCGCCCGCGCAGAGAAACAGGCGCCCGCCCACATCGACCACGAGATCCGGATTGGCGCACACGAACGGCAGGTCACGCGCACGCGCCCGGGCGAGCACATCGCGATAGCTATCGACCGTCTCGTTGACGTCGTCCGTGAGCCCCGTGCATACGACGGCCTCCGCGGCATCGAGCGGTGCATCCTCGGCGGTGGCTTTCTCGAAGAAGGCCGCATCGCGCACGCGCGGCCCGATGAAATACGCTGTGCGATAGCCCGCCTCCGCCACGTGCGCGAGCGCGATCTCGCCCGAGGACACGATGCTGTCATAAGCCTCGGGCGACACATGCCGTGCTTCGAGCATTGCCTCCACGCGGTGAATGGGAACCGGCGCATTGGTGAGCAGCACCACCGTTCCGCTGCGCTCGCGGAATCGGATCAGCGCATCGACGGCAAGCGGGTAGGCGCGCACGCCGTCGTGCACCACGCCCCACACGTCACAGAAGAGCACGTCGTAGCGCTGAAGGATCGGCCCCGCATGCGAGATGACGGGCGGAACCTGAGGATGTTGAGAGGGCGGCATCGCGAGATCCAATGGAGGAGAGGCCCGCGGGTTAAAGCCCTTTCTCGGCCGATAGTCATCACCTTTTGTTCCATTGGCGACGAGCTGTGCATGATCATCACGGTCTGGCTGGATCCGCGCTGCCCGGACGATCCGAACCTCGACAAGAAGGATCTCTATCGCACGAACTACGAGGCGACCAGGATTGCCATCGGCCGCGCCATGAAGGGCGAGCCGACAGTGAGGGAGCTGATCGCCAATCGCGACAAGATCCGTCACGACGCCCTGGAAGGCGTCCTCGATTGAGATCGATCGAGCGGCTGGCCCATGCGGCTGGCCGCTCTGCACAGTCGTGGCGAATTTGGTGCCGCCTGAGAGATTTGAACTCCCGACCCCCTGATTACAAATCAGGTGCTCTACCAGCTGAGCTAAGGCGGCGAACCCGAAGGGCTCTGAAGCGCCCGTTGTACAGAACTTGACCCGGCCTAAAAAGCCCCTTCTGCCGCACCGCCTGTCGCACTCACCGCGCGAGCGCGCGTTCCCAGGCCAGCGCGTGGGTGACGATGAGATCGAGGTCGGCGAGTTTCGGCTCCCAGCCGAGCCGCCCGCGGATCTTCGCCGAATCCGCGACGATCGCCTCGGCATCGCCCGGCCGCCGCGGGCCGAGATTGACCGGGAACGGCCCGCCCACTGCGCGCTTCACGGCCGCGATCACCTCCAGCACCGAGTAGCCCGACGAATAGCCGCAGTTGAAGACGTCGGACGCGCCGCCGCCTTCGAGATACTCGAGCGCCGCCGTATGAGCCGCGACCAGGTCCGAGACGTGGATGTAGTCGCGCACGCAGGTGCCGTCCGGCGTCGCATAGTCGGTGCCGAACACGTCCATCGCGGCACGCTTGCCGAGCGCCGTTTCGCACGCGACCTTGATGAGATGCGTCGCGCGCGGCGTCGACTGCCCGGTACGGCCCGCGGGATCCGCGCCGGCGACGTTGAAATAGCGCAGCGCCACGTATCGGAAGTCGTGCGCGAAAGCCGTGTCGGCCAGCATCAGCTCGGGCATGAGCTTTGAGGTGCCGTAAGGCGACACCGGCTTGAGGTCCGCGTCCTCCTTGACCGGGATCTGCGTCGGGTTGCCGTAGACGGCCGCCGTCGACGAGAAGATGAAGTTTTTGACACCCGTCTTCACCGCTGCCGCCATCAGTGCGCGCGAGTTGACGGTGTTGTTGAGATAGTAGCCGAGCGGGTCGGCGACCGAGTCCGGCACAACGATCGATCCGGCGAAATGAATGATCGCGCGGACGTCGTGCGAGCCGATCACGCGCTCCACCAGCTCCTGGTCGCCGCAGTTGCCTTCGACGAGGATGGCGGGTGGCGGCACCGCCGAGCGGAATCCCGTCGACAGATTGTCGACGACAACGACACGGTCGCCGGCGTCGAGCAACGCCAGCACCATATGGCTGCCGATGTATCCGGCGCCGCCTGTTACGAGTACGGTCATGGGCGCCGCATAGCACGGAAGTCGTTCACAAACCGTGCTGGCGTCACAGGAGGCCGATGTCCCCGGGCGCCATGCGAGGTGACGCCTCAAAGTGCGAACGGACGTTAAGAAGTTGCGGGCGCGACGCAAACACATCACGAAGTTAAAGCAATGTTATGCGTTTCGGGATAATGTGATGTAGGAATTTGTTGAGACAGATAGCGAGGAGCACTGTCATGCGCTCAAGGGTTATCGCCCTGCTGATGGCCGCGATCGGCCTTGCCGTGATCCCGGCCGTTGCCGAGGCGGGCCATCGCCGGCAGCACCACCATCATCATCACCACTACAACCATCGCGGCTGGGCGAATGTGTATGAGCCCTTCTATCATCGGCACTACCGTTCCGATTGGGACTATGACCGCTACGCCTACTTCGCCGAGAAGCCCCGCTACTATCCGTACTACAACTCGGGCCAATGGCGTCCCACGTACGAGCTGCGCTATCGCCGCGACCGTTATCGGCCCTACGCCGCGTTGCCTCCCTACTATCAGGCCTGGGGTTATCCCGCGCGGCACTACAAGTATCGCAAATACCGCCGCTACTGACGGCCCGCGCACACCCGCACATTTATGAATGAAGTGCGAAAAGCCGCTTTCCGAGCGGCTTTTTGGCGTTTTTCCGGCGCGATGACTCCGCGTTCATGCCCTATTCATCGGGCATATGTTTTTTGTGCTGCAATGAACTTTTTTCCGCCGGTTTGCGTTGTCGGCGGAGCACGGGATTCGATTGGGAGAAACCCATGATGAAGAAGATCATGAGCGCGATGATGGCGCTGATGCTTGTGGCAGGCGTTACGCTTTCGTCCGTCGAGCCGGCAGAAGCCGGACGAGGCGGGCGCGTTGCAGCCGGCGTCGCCGCCGGTATCATCGGTCTCGGCCTGCTCGGCGCATACGCGCACGAGCGCGACCGCGATTATTATTATGCCTCGCGCGAGCGCTGCTATCCGGGCCCCGAGGAATGCGGCTGGAAGAACCGCCGTTGCTTCACCAACAGTTGGGGCGACACGGTGTGCCGCGGCGGCCGCTGGACCTGCTGGCGCCCGACCTACTGCGACTGATCGCAGAGCGTTGGAATGAGATGGAAGGCGGTGCCGCTGACGTGGCGCCGCCTTCAGCTATTTGTTGGCCCGCTGCCGCTGCAGCGCCGCCCAATGCAGCGCCACGGCTGCCGCATTCGAGACGTTGAGACTGGCGAGCGACCCTGCCGTCGTGATCGAGACCAGCCGATCGCACGTCTCGCGCGTGAGCTCGCGCAGCCCCTTGCCTTCCGCACCAAGCACGAGAGCGGTGAGTCCGGCGAACGTCTCGTCCTCGAGCGCGGTCGACGCCGTGCCCTCGAGGCCGATCAGACGGAAGCCGAGTCCCTTGAGGTCGAGCATCGTACGCGCAAGGTTCTGCACGGGCAGCACCGGGATGAGGTCCAGCGCGCCCGAGGCCGCCTTCGCCAGCACGCCGTTGAGCGGCGGACTGTGACGGCGCGTCATGACCACGCCTGCGGCGCCGAACGCCGCGGCCGACCGCAGCACCGCACCTGCATTGTGTGGGTCCGTGACGTGATCGAGTAGAACCAACGGCCCCGTCTGTTCGGCCGCCCGCACGAGCTCGTCGAGGCTGGGCTCCGGCAGCGGGTCGGCTTCGAGCAGCAGGCCTTGATGAACCGTATCCGCGCCAAGCAGGTGATCGAGGTCGCCCGGCGTCGCGCGGTCGATGACGACGCCTTTCGCGGCGATGACGTCGGCGAGCCGCCGCTCGGCATTCTCGGTGGCGAGCAACCGCAGCGTCTTCCGACGCGGGTTCTGGAGTGCCGCTTCCACGGCGTGGCTGCCGAACAGCCGCACCAGCCCGTCATCGGTCGGAGCCGAGCCGTGCCCGGCTGCCCTTGCCCCGCTCGAGGGCGCTCTGGATCGTCCCCGTCCGGGTCCCTTGAACCCGCCGGAATGGCGCTGTCTCGCGCCCTTTTTGCCGGCAAAGCCGCCTGCCATCGCCCGCCTCGCCCCGTATTGTCTGGATGCCGCGTTTGGACCCGAACCCATACGGGTTTTCGCGCGCTTTTCCAATTGACATCGGGGGGGCGGATTACCATAAGGACGGGCGTTGCCCTGCCGCTCGGCGAGCGCAGGGCAAATTCGTTTGCGAGCCCTGTTGCGACGACGCGGCGCCAGCCGCGCGGCCGGATTGAGGCTCGCAAGGATTGGTCGCGGAGGGGTGCCCGAGTGGCTAAAGGGGACGGACTGTAAATCCGTTGGCTTCGCCTACGCTGGTTCGAATCCAGCCCCCTCCACCAATCCCTTGATTTTATTTCGTTGAAATCGGTGAAAAGACCGCTGCTCGCTGCGAAGCAAAGCCTAGCCATGCGAGGTTCTTAAGACTGTACGCGCCGCGTGAAGACGACGGTGCCGCTATCTGCGCCGATGCGTGCGTACCGAATTTCAGGAGCGACACAAGTGGATGACCGCGCCGGATGCCGGAGCACCGCGAATGTCCTGCGGGGCGCGTGAAACTGCTGCTTGACGCGGCCGCACCACGTTCCGGATCGGCCGCGCGGTGGAGCGGCGAACTCACGCTGGCCGGTTGGTGTTGCCGTGGTTTTCCAGTTGGATCATGGCCCGTCGCCGGATGACCGCGGGATCGTCTTCTCCGGCAGTCGCGATATCCATGATCGCCTTGGCGAGGATCTCCCTGCGCGCGCCGTCCTGTTCGGACAGGGTGATGCTCAGGTCTGCGCATAGCTCGGTATATACGCGGTGCAGGGCTTCAAATTCCGTATCGTTGAAGCTTGATGGGATTGCGCTGCGGCCCATATCGATCTCCAATTCCCGTTTGGAAAAGCGCCGGACAGTCGTGATCTGAAAAGATGATCGAAAACATATAACGTATGCGCAGCATTTGCCAGAACCTTGAGTGTCGTTGCCGCTTTCGGAAGCGGATGGCTGCCTGACAAACGGCCCGGAACGAACGCATACCCAGCGGGTTACGCCCCAATGGATGATCGCAATGACAAACGTGGGTATGACGCCCAGGACGTACGGCAGGGCGAGATAGTCCTCAAGAAACCCTGGCAGCGCTGGATTTTTGGCGTCGGTCTGTTTGGCGCCATTGTCTGGGCCGTGCTGCTCGGCTGGTTCTTTCGCTGGTATTCGTGAAACAGCTCAAGCCTGGGCCGCACACCTGCGTTGCGTTTCAGGTGCTCGTTCCGCGTGACGGTCCGACGCCCGTATGCCCTGTGATGCGGTGACTGGCGAGCGCTATGACGTTGTCATGTAAGGCGAGGACCGCGAAGTCGCTTTCACCGGCCTCCACGAGTGCGAACAGGTGTCGTGATAGGGCCGACGATGGAATGAGGCCGGTGCGCGTATCGCCGAGCACATCGCGCAGCACGGAGCCGACGAGCCGGAGGTCATCGAGAGTGGGCGATCGCGACATGGGTCTTCCTGCAAACAGGAGGCTTTCCGCGAGACAATGCCCCGCTCTTATTTTGACGACCCCGTCCGATCGTTGAGGGAAAGCGCGCGGAAGGGACGTTTGTTCCGTCTGTATGTCGAGGAACCAATATTCATGCATCTGAATTTTGTTGGACGAGCCTGACAAGATCAGAAGATCATGAGCTGGAGGTTCCCGTGTATGAGCTGGTTTTTACAGTCTGTTCGGTCGTCGCCGGCGCCTCGTGCCACGTAGAAAATCCGATTCCGCTGGAAGAGCATGTCGGGCTCATGGGCTGTCTCATCGGGTCGCAAATCGAAGGCGCGAAATGGTCGCTTAGACACCCGAACTTCTACATCGCCAAATACACATGCCAGCCAGCCAAGACGTTCGCCCGCACATGAGATTTGTGATTTCTGTGTCGTCTGGTCGCTGTCTACGGTACGGCGCCGCTGCAATCTATGTCGGGCAGGAACCCGAAATGCAACTGCGCCGTTGAAGAGCGCAGCCATTACAGGTCCTCATGATTATGTTTAAGTGGTTCTCGAAATTCGCGTGGTGGTCAGCCGAGGCGATGGGCTCGGCATCGGCTTTCGTCATCGCCACGGCGGCCTGTGTGCTGTGGGCCTTGTCGGGTCCTTGGTTTCATTACTCCGATACGTGGCAGTTGGTGATTAACACCGGGACGACGGTTTTAACATTTCTCGCCGTCTTCCTCATCCAGCACACGCAGAACAAGGACAACCAAGCCATCCAGCTCAAGCTGGACGAGTTGATCGATAGCTCGAAACGCGCCCGCAATCGACTGATCGATCTCGAGCACTGCAGCGATGAGGAGCTCAAAGAGCTGCAGGAGGAATTTGTTCGCAGGCGCATCGAGAGGCAGACGCCGCCCGAAGCAGCGTAAGCCGGGTCGGCCTTTGTCGCCCCGAACGAGCGACGAATCTCAATGCCACGCACGCACGCACGCGCGCAAAAGAACGGCCGTTGTCCGTGCTGCTTCCGCTCGAGGCGTCGGCGCAGACAGGTGGGTCGTCGTCTGATCCTCGCCGGGACGTTGTTCGGCTTGGCACTCCGGCCGATCCGGAGCGCCAAGCTGTTGCTGTTATGAGAAATCGCGGCAGCGGCGATAACGATTCCACCAGATGGGGCTATCGGTGCGGATGGCGCGGCGCTTGAGCCAATCACATTCACCGTAATAGTAGCCGTCGCTCAGGTAGAAGGTGACGCCGCCCCACACATGGCGGTGCCCGTGCCGCATGACGAAGTCTCGATTGTGTTTGCCCGCGCGGCGAGGGCCATCGCGCCGGTCGCGAGCTTGCACGTCCACGTCGGCGCCTCTTGCTCTGTCACCTTTGAAGCTGCGGCGCTCGGATGGGCCACGGTCAACGTTCGGACGTTCCATTTTTTCGACGTTTGGTCCGCTGCGCTCTCCCCGATCGCTACGGGGGTCGGCAGAGGCGGGCGCCGCAACGATCAGAAGCGCCGCGCCAAAGGCTGCAAGTGCTGTTTTCATCTCACTCTCCATGTGTCGCCCGACGCCTAGCAAGATCAACAAGGGAGCGGGTGGTGCGTTCCTTCCAATCGACACGGAACGTCCGATTGCGGGGTATTCGCGCCGCCGCAAAGGATCAACGCTACAGGAAAGCGGGAACATATTCCGAAAGCAGGTGTTAGCTCTGAACCCAGGCTCAATTTTCTCGGGCAACAAAATGCATGACCTCATTTACCTCATCGGACTCATCGTCGTCGTGATGTTCATCTTAGGCGCTCTGGGATTGCGCTAGTTTAGCTAGGAGGCTCTCCATGGTCGACGTCGCTGCGCCCCCACGCGCGCAAGTTACAAGTTTCGTAGATTGGGGAGCCATAATCGCTGGTGCCATCGCGGCTTCAGCGATTTCTTTTGTCCTGCTGACGGCCGGAGCTTCCATCGGTTTGTCGCTCCTGTCGGCCGAGCCGTCTCAGTCCTATGGAAAGCTGGCGGCGTCTCTGTCCGCGTTTTGGATGGTCTTCGTCCCGATCCTCTCGCTGCTCATCGGTGGTTACATCGCGGGGAGGATGCGCCAAGCGCTCGAGAACGCAACGGAGGAGGAGGTGTCCTTCAGGGATGGGATACAGGGGCTTCTGGTCTGGGCGGTGAGTGTCGTCATCGGTGGCGTATTGGCCTTTCTGACGGCTGCGAGTGCCGCCCAGCTCAGTGCAGGCGTAGCTAAAACGGCACTCGAAGATCGCGGAATGATCGTTGCCACGGCCGTGGACAATCTTCTCAGGCCGCCGGCCGCCGCACCCCAAGTGACGGAAGCGCCCGCAGCAGCGACGCCATCGCCCCCTAATCCTGCGGCTCAAGATCACGCCGGCGTAACGACGGACTCGCGGAACGCGTTGGCCAGGGCGTTGACGGCATCTGTTGCCGACGGACAGTTGAGTGCGGAGGACAGGCTCTATCTCGCCCGTGTCGTCGCGACACAGACCGGCTTACCCCAAGCCGAAGCGGAGAAGCGTGTCGACGAGGTCTATGTAAAAGCTCTGAGCGCGGCGGAAACAGCACGGAAGGCAGTCGTGGCAGCCGGGCTTGTTACCGTGACCGCGCTTCTGCTTGGACTGGCCGCAGCTTGGTATGCCGCGCAACGTGGGGGCCAACATAGGGATCAGAACATACCCGCCAAACTGGGATGGTCCAGGCCGCTAACGCGCCGTCCCTCGGATGGTCCGTAGCAATCGATCGGAGAACTGAAATGTTGCGAGATTTGACGCTTTGGCTTCTCGGAGTGCCGCTCATCGCGATCATCGCGATGCATTTATTGGGCATCCTCAACTAAACTGCCTCGCTGTTTCCGCTACGCTTCTAGAGAGTGAGACCGTCGGCAGCTCTCCGGCTCGGCTGGAGAGCTGCCGACGCTGTCCCGCAGTGGCCGCCGGGCCCGTCGCCCACCCTCGACCCCCGACGATGATGCCCCTCTCGGCGGCGACGTCACGTGCGGAGCCAACAATCATTGCGCGCTGATTCGGACGGTGGCTTGAGCGAGGCTTGACGAGCCGCGCCCGAATCCGACTTGTTCGGATGAAGCGCGAGGCCGGCGCCAGCCTCACACAGGATAGGCCATCTATAAGCCGCATGTCGGGGCCACGAACGCTCGTCCGTGATCGAGGGAATATGACC
>JAFKKW010000450.1 GCA_017304275.1 Hyphomicrobiales bacterium
GCCAACCGGGAGGCGATCCGCCACCCGCTGGTGAGCCTTGCCGAGGACGGGCTGCAACGCGATATCTGATCCGCACGGCACGAGGAGGGAAGGCTACGCGTGACACGCGCGCTCGACCGTATGGTTCGCGACATCCGCCGTTGCCGGCGCTGTGCCGAAGCGCCGCACGGAGTGCCGCTTCCCCATGATCCGCGCCCGGTCGTGCGCGTTTCCGCGACGGCACGCATCGCCGTCGTCGGGCAAGCCCCCGGCACGCGCGTGCATGCTTCGGGCGTGCCGTTCACGGACCCGTCCGGCGTCCGGTTGCGCGCCTGGATGGGTGTCAGCGACGCCGAGTTCTATGACGAGGCGCGCGTTGCCATCATCCCGATGGGGTTCTGCTTTCCGGGACTGGACAAGGCGGGCGGCGACCTGCCGCCGCGGGCGGAATGCGCCCCGCTCTGGCGTGCCAGGCTGTTTGCCCTGCTGCCGCAACTCGAACTCGTGCTGCTGGTCGGGATGTACGCGCAGCGATGGCATCTCGGGGCCGAATGCGGCCGCACACTGGCCGAGACGGTGCAGGACTATCGGCGCGTGCTCGCGCGTCCCGGGCGTCCGCACTTCTTTCCGCTGCCTCACCCCTCCTGGCGCAACAATGCGTGGCTGAAGCGCAATCCGTGGTTCGAAAGCGCGCTACTGCCCGAGCTTCGGGGCCGGGTCGCCGCGTTGATCCACACGGACAGCAATAATAAACCAGCCGACCCACTTGACGGCGGGCGACGAAAAAAATGATGTTAAGCAAGCTCTATAATAGGAAATTCCATTTCAAGCGTGGTCCGTCATGCTCGACGACATGGACGTCAAGATCCTGGCCATTCTGCAGGAGGACTGCACGCGGCCGGTGGCCGAGATCGGTAAGGAGATCGGCCTGTCGACGACGCCTTGCTGGCGGCGCATCCAGAAGCTCGAGGAGCTCGGCGTCATCAAGCGGCGGGTCGCGGTGCTCGACCCGTTGAAGGTCAACGCCGGGGTGACCGTGTTCATCTCGATCAAGACCGACCAGCACAGCCTCGCCTGGCTCGAGCGCTTCCACGTGGCGGTGGCCTCGTTTCCGGAGGTGGTCGAGTTCTATCGCATGTCGGGGGACGTGGATTATCTGCTCCGCGTCGCCGTGCCGGACATTGCGGCCTACGACGTGTTCTACAAGAAGCTGATCTCCAACGTCGAGATCGCGAAAGTCTCGTCGGCGTTCGCCATGGAGGAGATCAAGCACACGACGGCGCTGCCGCTCGACTTCGCGCGTCCTCCATCGGAGAAGCGCAAGAGCAGCTAGAGTGCTTCCGGAAAAGTGGGAACCGGTTTTCCGATAAGTAGCACGGCCAAACAAAGACCTAGAGGCGTTCCCCGATTCCAACAAAACCGGAACGGCTCTAGGCTTGTTTTGCTATCCGCGCTTCGCCGGCAGACGTGTGATGAGGCTCGAGGTGTCCCAGCGGCCGCCGCCTTTGTCCTGGACGTCGGCGTAGTAGCGGTCGACGATCTCGGTCACGGGCACGGCAGAGCCGTTGCGCTTCGCTTCCGCAAGGCAGATGCCGAGGTCCTTTCGCATCCAGTCGACGGCAAAGCCGAAGTCGAAGCGGCGCTCGTGCATGGTCTGCCAGCGGTTCTGCATCTGCCAGGACTGGGCCGCCCCTTTCGAGATGGTGTCGATGACGGCCG
>JAFKKW010000365.1 GCA_017304275.1 Hyphomicrobiales bacterium
GTCATGACCCGCGCATCTCTCGGACACACGGGCCGGCGCATCATCGCGCCGCGGCCGATCGTCTGGTCTTATGGTCTCGTCACGCTGGCGGCCCTGTTGCGCGTGGGGGCGCCGTTCCTCAACGCCGAGCTCTACGAGCCAGCTCTCATGATCGCGGCTCTTTCATGGATCGGCGCGTTCGCGATCTTCGTGTTCGTCTATGCGCCGATCCTCACCACTCAAAGGGTCCACACGAAATTCGATCGCCCCTGAGCGGCGCCCAAGATTTTCGCTGTGCGGATCCCGGAATCTCTCCTCTGCTTGCTTTTCGTCAAGAGGCGACCGGCGCTCTCGCTCCACAGTCCGGCGTCAGGACCCTCGTGGGGAGGCAATCAGAAATGCGCGAAGTCATGTCGAAAGCCATGGCCCGGAATATATTCTATGGCGGGTCGCTGTTTTTCATCGTCATCTTCGTCGGACTTACGGCTCACAGCCACTACTACATCGTCACGAACTCGACGGCGTCGATGCCGCTTACCGACAGTGTCGCGCGTGGGAAACGGGTGTGGGAGGTCAATGCCTGCATCAACTGCCACACCATTCACGGCGAGGGCGCCTATTTCGCGCCCGAAGTCGGCAACGTCATGACGCGATGGGGCGTGCGCGATTCGCCCGACGATGCATTCCAGGCGCTCAAAGGCTGGATCGAGGCTCAGCCGAGCGGCATCGCCGGCCGGCGACAGATGCCACGCTTCCATCTCTCCGACGATGATATCCGCGGGCTCTCCGATTTCCTGATCTGGGCCGACAAGACCAACAGGCAGGGCTGGCCGCCGAAAGACTCCGGCTGACGCGCACGCACGGGAGAACATGCAGTGAAATATCAAACTCAAAAGATTGCCTACGCCTACTTCCTTGCGGCGATGGCGCTGTTTATCGTGCAAGTTTCCGGCGGGCTTCTGGCCGGGTGGATCTATATCTCGCCCAACACGCTCTCGGAGACTCTGCCCTTCAACATCGTGCGCATGCTGCACACCAATGCGCTGATCGTCTGGCTGCTGCTCGGCTTTTTCGGCGCCGCCTACTTCATCATCCCCGAAGAGGCGGAGCGGGAGATCCATTCGCCGAAGATCGCCTACTGGCAGCTCGCCATTCTTCTCATCGGCACGCTCGGAGCCGTCGTCACGTACGTCTTCGACCTGTTCCACGGCAACATCCTGCTCGGCAAGGACGGCCGCGAGTTCCTGGAGCAGCCGCTGTGGGTGAAGATCGGCATCGTCGTTGCGGCGCTGATGTTCCTTTACAATGTGTCCATGACGGTGCTCGCCGGCAGAAAAACGGCCATCACCAGCGTGCTGCTGATCGGGCTTTGGGGACTGGCGCTGCTGTTCCTGTTCGCCTTCTACAATCCGCACAACCTCAGCCTCGACAAGATGTACTGGTGGTACGTCGTGCATCTCTGGGTCGAGGGCGTGTGGGAGCTGATCATGGCCTCGATTCTCGCCTATCTCATGCTGAAGCTGACGGGCGTCGATCGCGAGATCGTGGAGAAGTGGCTTTATGTCATCGTCGGCACGGCGCTGTTCTCCGGAATTCTCGGCACCGGCCATCACTATTATTGGATCGGCACGCCGGGGTACTGGCAGTGGATCGGATCGATCTTCTCGTCGCTCGAGATCGTACCCTTCTTTCTGATGATGGTTTTCAGCTTCGTCATGGTGTGGAAGGGCCGGCGCGAGCATCCCAACAGAGCAGCGTTGATATGGTCGCTCGGCTGTACGGTGCTGGCGTTCTTCGGAGCCGGCGTGTGGGGCTTTCTGCACACGCTGCACGGCGTCAATTTCTACACGCACGGCACGCAGATCACCGCGGCGCACGGTCATCTGGCGTTCTTCGGCGCTTACGTCTGCCTGAACCTCGCCATCTTCACGTATGCCTTCCCGATGCTCCGGAACCGCGATCCCTACAATCAGGTGCTCAACATGGCGAGCTTCTGGCTGATGGCGAGCGGCATGTGCTTCATGACGTTCGTGCTGACCTTCGCCGGTACCATCCAGACGCACCTGCAGCGCGTCATGGGCCAGTATTACATGGAGGTGCAGGACCAGATCATGCTGTTCCATTACATGCGCTTCGGTGCGGGCACGGCCGTGGTGCTCGGCGCCGTCCTGTTCGTCATCGCCATTCTGCTGCCGCGCCGCGAGGTCATTACCCCCGGTCCGGTGCAGACGCATCTCTCGCCTGCGGAGTAAACGGTCATGCAAGCCGTTCACCTCAGCGAGCAAGGCAGCACACCGGTCCCCTTCTATTTGCCGCAGGGCGACGAATGCGATATTTTCCGCGCGGCCTACCGCAGGCAAATGCCGCTCCTGCTCAAGGGGCCGACGGGCTGCGGCAAGACGCGGTTCGTCGCCCACATGTCGGCGGTGCTCGGCCGGCCGCTCTACACGGTCGCGTGTCATGACGACCTGTCGGCCGCCGATCTGATCGGACGCTTCCTGCTCAAGGGTGGCGAGACCGAATGGGTCGACGGGCCCTTGACGCGTGCCGTGCGCGAAGGGGCGATCTGCTACCTGGACGAGGTGGTGGAGGCACGCAAGGACGTGGCGGTCGTGCTGCATCCTCTGACGGACGACCGGCGCATGCTGCCGATCGAGCGAACGGGCGAGGTTCTGGAGGCGGGTCCGCAGTTCATGCTCGTCGCCTCCTACAATCCCGGCTACCAGAACATCCTGAAGACGCTGAAGCCATCCACGCGGCAGCGTTTCCTCGCGCTCGACTTCGATTTCCCGCCACCTGCGCGCGAAATCGAGATCGTGGTGCGCGAAAGCGGCCTGGCGCAGGAACGCGTTGCAACGCTGGTGCGGCTGGCCGGAAAGCTGCGGGCGCTTAAAGGTCAGGACCTCGAGGAAGGTGTTTCGACGCGGCTCCTCGTCTATTGCGCGAGCCTCATCCAGGGCGGAATGCCGATCGCACGCGCCGTCGAGGTGGCGCTGATCGAGCCGCTGAGCGACGACGCCGACATCAAGCAGGGCCTTCGCGATCTCGTCGCGACGGTATACGGGTGAGCCGGTCGGATGGCGGTCGAGTTCGAGCCCTGGGAGCCGGAGGAAAGCGTCGGGAAGCTGTGGCATTCCCTCATCACTACGCTGGATGCGCCCGCGGCGTTCGAGGCCGCGGCGGCCACGCTCGACGAGACCCGGGGCCGCATCGGCGTTCTCTTTCGCGGGCTCGGCGGCGCGCGTGACGTTGAGATCAAGGCAGCGACGCCGCAATCATCCACACATCGCCTGTCGTGGCGGCGCGCCGTTGGCCTGAGTGCCGAGCGCCTCGCGGAGCCGAGCTTCGACGGCGAGACGCTGCGGTTGCCGGATAGCATTGCGGTATTTCCCGATCGGGATGCGAACGTCGCCCTCTACCTCTGGCTCGCGGCGGCGGCCGTGTTCGCGCACCGTCCGCGGGTGGAGGCCGATCCGCTGCGGGCGGACATCCGCGCGCTGCAAGCGGCACAACTGATGACGCGCGATACGCTTGCCGAATGTCCGGGCCTGCGCCGCACGCATACGGCGCTGATGCGCGAGACGCGCGAGCGTCGCCCTGACCGACGCTTGCCCCGCGCCGAGGCCGCGGTCGAGGCGGCCATTCTTCATCTGCTCGGCGCGCCTCCGCCGCAGGATGATCTCGCGGCCGCGCTTTCGGCAGCCGTTCGCTGCCAGGCGGACGATCTGTCGGCGTTCTCGGCGCCGCGCGGATATCGGCCGTTCCTGCCAGTGCTGCTGTGGCCGGATCTCTCTCCCCTCGCCGACCGCGCAAAGACCGTGCGCGAAGAGGCACCCGACGGCGAGGCAGAGATGCCGCCCAACGCGGAGCCGGGCACGTTCAAAGCATCGCGCAAGCCTGCCGACCAGGCGGCGCGCAAGGACAGCCTCATCCTGCACAAGTTCGAGGCCATTCTTTCCTGGGCAGAGCTTCTCAACATCAACCGGCGTATCGATGACGACGACGAGGACAACGCCAAGAAAGCCGCCGACGACCAGGACGAGATCAGTCTGGCGCAAGTGCCGCAGCGTGCGCGCACGCGCCTGAGACTGCACCTCGACCTCTCGCCAGAGGAGGCCGAGTTCGAGCGGCTCGCGGGCGTTCACGTCTATCCGGAGTGGGATCACCGTACGCGGGCCTATCTGCCCGACTATTGCAAGGTGCTGGCAGGAAAGGCCACGCCCGGGCCGGACGTTCCGGAGTTGCCCGATCGCGCGCGCCAGCGGCGGATCCGCAGCGTGCGGCGGCAATTCGAGACGCTGCGGCCGAAGCGCGTTCAGCTCACGCGGCAGGTCGAAGGCCATGACATCGACATCGCGGCTGCCATCGAGGCGCGCGTCGAGCTGGCGACGACCGGCGAGCACTCCGACCGCGTCTATCTCGCCACCCGCAGCCAGGAGCGCGACCTTGCCGTCTCGATCCTGCTCGATGCTTCGCGCTCAACCGAAACCTACGTCGCGGGGCGGCAGGTCATCGACATTGCCCGCGAGGCGCTGGTCGCCCTCGCCTGGGGACTCGATGCGTGCGGCGACGACACGGCCATCGACGCGTTCTCGTCGCGGCGACGCGAGCGCGTGTTCGTCCAGACATTGAAAGACTTCGACGAGCCCATGGGCTCCGTCGTCGAAGGACGCATTGCGGGCCTCAAACCGGGACACTACACCCGACTCGGCGCGGCGATCCGGCACGTCTCAGAAAAGCTCGCCGAGCGCCCGCGTCAGCGCCGGCTGCTGCTCGTCCTGACGGACGGCAAGCCCAATGACACCGACCATTACGAGGGCCGCCACGGTGTCGAGGATACGCACATGGCCGTGCGCGAGGCGCGCCGCCGCGGACAGTCGATTTTCGGCGTTACCATCGACACCAAGTCGCAAGCGACGTTCAGCAGGATCTTCGGCAAGGGCGGCTATGTCGTCATCCACGATCCCGAGAAGCTCGTTGCGGCGTTGCCCCATCTCTATCGTCACCTGGTCAGCGGATGAGCAACGACGTGGACAGAACGGCCGTCAGGGACGGATCGGACGTGCTTTCCGAGCTGCCGGGCGAGCTCATGATGTGGGTGCTGATCGCGAGCGAGTTGCTCGTCTTCGCCGCGGCTCTCATCGCGTGCCTCGCCGTGCGCGCAGCGGACCCAGCAGCCTTCGCCGCAGATCAGGCCCAGCTCAACCAGACCGCAGCGGCCATCAATACGCTCGTGCTCGTGACGAGCGGCCTCTGTGCCGCCGCTGCGGTGCGCGCGCGGGGCGTCGAGCAACGCGCGACCGCGCGCCGGTGGCTGCTCGCCGCCGGTAGCCTCGGCATCGTGTTCCTGATCGTGAAAGCGTTCGAGTACGCGAGCAAGGCGGCGCTCGGCATCGGCATCGAGAGCAGCCCTTTCTTCACATTCTACTACCTCATCACCGGCTTTCACGCTCTGCACGTCGTCGCCGGCGTCGTTCTGCTGGCACTCGTCTCGTGGGCCGACAGCGTGCGCAATATGGAAGCTGCCGTCGCGTTCTGGCACCTCGTCGATCTCGTCTGGGTGCTGCTGTTTCCGATCATCTACGCCTTGAGGTGACGCCATGCCCGCGCGCGACCTGATCGAAGCCTGGTCAGCACTCGTCGTTCTGAGCTTCGGGACCGTGCTCATCGCCTCGAACGATGGCCCCGGGCGGACCGGGGCCATCGCCGCCGGCTGCGTGCTGGTGCTGGCCGGCCTCAAGGCGCGGGTGATCCTGGCCCGCTACCTCGGCCTTGCGGGCTCGCGGTTCTGGACGCGCGCCTTCGACCTCGCGATCGGCTTGTTTCTTGGGCTCAGTTTTGCGTTGTATCTGTTCGGCTCCGGGAGGTGAGATGGCGAGTCACGGCCGGGCGACCGACAGATCAGAGAAGCAACCGATCCCGCGCGCTCTGCTCTTGTTCTGCTTTGCGTTGATGGGGCCTGCGTTCGCCATCAACGCCGCGTTCATCGCCATCACCGTTCCGGCCATCGCACCCTATGGCGTGCGCGGTCTCGTGATCGCGGGGCTCATCGGATCGGTGTTCGGGATCTTTCCCGCCCTATGGCTCGCGCGCCGGATCCACGAGGGCATCCGGGACAGCTGAGGACGCATCGCGTCCATTCTTCTGCTGCTGCCTTGCCCTCATGTGGCATCCGTCGGCAAGGACGCGACGGGAGTTCATCGTCCAACTTTTGCCGGCAGCCCTGTGGATCAACGGTTGACCGAACGGTTCAGCCGTCAGATTGATATGTGGTCGGAACGGGAGGGGTAGCCTTCAACATGACCAGAGTTGACGGTCTAAACCGCGTGCGCGCGCTCGCGGCGCTGAGCGTGTTCGCGGCGCACATCGTGATGCCGAAGCTCCCGGAGCCCTTCAGCTACATCCTTACCGGCCACCCCGCCGTGATCGCCTTCTTCGTCGTTTCCGGACTCTGCATTCACTACCCGTACGTCAACGAGCGCCTCTATGTGTTGCCGTTTCTCGTTGGCCGTTACATTCGCATAGGCGTTCCCTTGGCGGTCGCGCTAGCATGGGGATACACCGATCCGGCCGTTCGCGCCCGCGGCTTCAATTTGGTCGAAGGCTTCATCATCTGGAGCCTCGTCTGCGAGCTGATCTACTACTCTCTCTACCCGCTGCTCCGGCATCTGGCCAAGCTGTCGTCGTGGGGCACACTGCTTATGCTGTCGATCGCCGCCTCCTACGCTGTCGTGGCCGTTTACGGGACCAACTGGCGCGGTGATGCGAACGTTTACGGGCCTCAACTCAACTGGGTCGTATCCCTCCCGGCCTGGCTGCTTGGATGCATTCTCGCGGAGCGAGTGGCCGAGTCGGACCGTGAACAATCCGGACGGACGACACTTTGGTTGCTCCGGGTCATCGTCGCTGTGTCCGCGTCAGTGCTCTTGTGGCTGACGCTCACAACGTCTGTCGGATTCTATCTCACGATGGTGCCCTATTCATTCCTTTGCTACGCGTGGATCAAAGCGGAAATTTCGGCCGAGCAATCCACACCGATCCTCGATCATATCGGACAGTGGAGCTATTCGATCTACCTGTTCCACATTCCGGCCGTTTACGCCCTCAAGGTGCTAGTTCCTCAACCTGTCGCGCTCGCACTCGTTCTGCCCGTCTGCTTCTTGATGTACATCGTTGTCGAAAAGCCGTCGCATGAACTGGCTCGCATCGTAAGGCGCCGGCTACGGCATATGTCACTTGACGTACCCACTTTCGATGCGTATAGTTGGTCCTCAATGGAGGTTCCAATGTCGATCATTTCTGCCGAGCATTTCCACAATGAGGAAGCGGCCTACAAATGGGTTGAGGCCCATGTTTGGCCGGATGGTCCCGTGTGCCCGAAGTGCGGCGAGAACCATCGCGTAGGCCGGATGGGCGGCAAGAGCACGCGTATTGGCACGTATAAGTGCTACGTCTGCCGCAAGCCCTTCACCGTCAAGGTTGGGACGATCTTCGAGGACAGCCACGTTCCGATGAACAAGTGGTTGCAGGCCTTTTATCTGCTCGCGTCCAGCAAGAAGGGCATCAGTTCGAACCAGCTTCACCGCACGCTCAAAGTGACGCTGCGTACCGCTTGGTTCATGGCGCACCGTATTCGTGAGGCCATGCGTACCGGCGATCTCGCGCCTCCGCTGGGCGGCGCTGGCAGTTCCGGCATCGTCGAGGTTGATGAGACTTTCATCGGCACCAAGAAAGGCGGTCGCAAGCCCAAGGGCGGCTATGCGCACAAGCATGCCGTGCTGGCGCTTGTCGAGCGCGGCGGCGAAGTCCGCAGCGTCCACGTCCCCGACATCAAGACCAAGACCGTGCTGCCGATTGTCGAACAAAACATCGCCAAGGAAGCGCGTGTCATGACCGACGACGCCTCGACCTACTACAAGAAGATTAAGGGCTTCGCGGGCCACGAGACGGTCAACCACGCCGCTGGCGAGTATGTGCGCGGCGACGTGAGCACTAACACGGTTGAATCCTACTTCTCGGTGTTCAAGCGCGGCATGCGTGGCACCTATCAACACTGTGACGAGCGCCATCTTCACCGCTACCTTGCGGAGTTCGATTTCAGGTATAATGCGCGCGTTGCGCTCGGCGTGACGGATGAGCAGCGCGCCGAGAAGATGGTCAAGGCCGTCAAGGGCAAGAGGCTCACCTATCGAACAGCTAACCCGAAAGTGAGCCATGGAGACGCGAAAGCATAGAGCGAAGGCGCCAACATCTGCCGATGACAAAGAGCAGTCTGAGCGGTTTATTGAGGCCGCCCAGACTTCGGCTTCTGCCGACGAGCAAGCTGCTCAATTTGAGCGAGCTTTTCGACTGGCAGTTCCAGTTCGGAAGCTGAAGAAGCCGCCTCAGAAGCGATAGCTCGGAGCATGGCTGCCGACCAATTGCCGCCGTAAGCCGGTATTCCTTCGATCAATGCGGCGAAATCTCTGCGACGCTCTTCGCCTGCGAACGCGCGCTTGGCGTCTTTCCCTGCGTGCCATGCAATAATATCGGCCGCTTGCGCTCCGGCTGATTTCACCTTCTCAACGAAGGACATGCCGGAGTACCGGCATTGCGCCTTGAAGTCATCGACCTCCAGCATCTCGGCTATTCGGTAAGATGCGTTAGCCTGCCCCTTCGCTCCACTCTCGAAAAAATAGGCGACTTCTTTGACGTCCGGGTTTTTCTCGCACCATCCGGCCACAGATGGCAGCACGCTTATCGCGCACCATTCGTAAGGTCCGCCAAGAAAGCTAAGAATACTCGCGTCCTCGGCGAGCCTGCTGACCTCGACCGTGACGTAGATATAGGCCGATGCCGTGGCGCGGATGATCGCGATGGCTTCCCTAGCGGCAGTGTCCTTATCGGTGTCGCTAAGGTTCTTAAAGACGCCCTGACCAAGAGCGCAATCCGTCATGTGGAAGTATGGCAACGACCATTTTCCCAACAGAACGGACCACTCAACTGCTTGACGTATCGCAGCCTCTTTGTTGCGGAACACAAGCCCCGCCACCGCGAACACGCTGCGCTCGCCGCTGGTTTGCGTTTCGTCCAGATAGCACTCAGCGAGCACCATTACCCACTCACCTCTTGGTGCGACGACATCGAGGATTCGACGATACGCATCGAAAGTGGGTACGTCAAGTGACATATGCCGGCCGGCTAACACCAGCTAGACCGTTGTCCGCCTGACGTTCTCATGCGTTGACCCGTCTTTTGAACATCGTCTGGGGTGCTAATGATCATTCGATATGGGAAGTCACTCGATAGCGCGCGCCTCAAACGCGATTTGGATAAGACATCTTCTATTGCGGCTGCCCGCGATTTTTCCACTGCGACTAAGCCGGGACCTCTGCTGGATTCATGCCCAGCATGCGACAGCCCGAATGCAACCGATCTAGCGACCATATATGGGTTCAAATACCGCGAATGCTCCGGCTGCGGTTCCGCCTTCGTTGCCAACCCGCCTGAATCGGATGCTATTGAGGCTGCCTATAAGTCCGACTATTACACCGCGGCGAACAAGATACTGTTGGCCAATGAGCGCGTGATAGACTACCGGCTAGACACGGTGGCCCGACCAAAGGTCCAGTTCGTTGTCGACAATCTCACAACAAGTAAGCGGACTTGGCTTGACGTTGGTTGCGGCGTCGGAGAAATCCTGGCCGCAGCGGAGGACTCTGGCTTTCAAGTGCTGGGGCTTGAGACCAATACCATGGAGGCAGAGTTTGCCCGGACACGGTTCGGAATCGATGTCAGAGACGAGTATGTGACCCCTGATACGGTTCGTACTTACGAAAGCAGATACGGAGTGATTTCACTCTTCAGTGTGCTGGAGCATGTTTCCGACCCGCGCGCCATTCTTCGCACAATGTCAAAAGTTCAAGGTCCAGGCGATAATATCGTTATTGAAACACCGCACTTTCCTTCGATCTCCTCGTTCAGCCAAATCTGCTTTCCCGAACACGTCAACCGCATGATGCATCCGCCGTTGCATCTCTTTCTGTTTTCCACGAATGCTATCATGCAAATGCTACGCGAGAATGATTACGAACCTTGCGCGCTCTGGTACTTTGGTCAGGATTTTTACGAGCTCATATCGACGCTCGGTGTTTTACATCCGCAGATAAACGGCTCACGACTACACGAGGCAGCGTCTGCCATCACCAATGCTGTGCAGAAGGAGATTGATGCCAGCGGTTTTACCGACGAGATGCTCGT
>JAFKKW010000451.1 GCA_017304275.1 Hyphomicrobiales bacterium
CTCCCACCGGTCGCCGTTCGCGAGCAGCCGCTCCAACGAATAGTAGAGCTCCTCGCGCGTCTCGGTCGCAAACTCGAAATTCGGCCCCTCGACGATCGCGTCGACCGGGCAGGCCTCCTGGCAGAGGCCGCAGTAGATGCACTTCACCATGTCGATGTCGTAGCGCGTCGTGCGCCGCGTGCCGTCGTTGCGTCGCGGACCCGCCTCGATGGTGATGGCCTGCGCCGGGCAGATGGCTTCACACAGCTTGCAGGCGATGCAGCGCTCTTCCCCGTTCGGATAGCGCCTGAGCGCGTGCTCGCCCCGGAAACGCGGCGACAGCGGGCCTTTTTCGAACGGATAGTTGAGTGTCTTCTTCGGCGCGAAGAAGTAGCGCATGGCGAGGAAGAATGCCGAGACGAACTCGGCGAGGAACAGCGATTTGATGCCTTGGGCTGCGCGCATGGGTCGAGCCCTCCTATGCCGATTTCAGGAATTGCAGCACGCCGGCGACGGCAACCACCATCAGCAGCGAGAGCGGCAGGAACACTTTCCAGCCGAGCCGCATCAACTGATCGTAGCGATAGCGCGGCACCATGGCCTTGACCATCGCGAACATGAAGAACATGAACACGACCTTGGCTGCGAACCAGATGATGCCCGGGATGACGTTCAGCGGCCAGATGTCGAGCGGCGGCAGCCAGCCGCCGAGGAACAGGATCGTCGCCAGCGCACACATCGCGACGATGGAGACGTACTCGCCGAGCATGAAGAGCAGATACGGCGTCGACGAGTACTCGACCATGAAGCCCGCGACGAGCTCGCTCTCGGCTTCGACGAGATCGAACGGCGGCCGGTTGGTCTCCGCCAGCGCCGAGATGAAATACATGACGAACATGGGCAGCAGCGGCAGCCAGTACCAGTCGAGCGCCGACGCCGGCAGGCCGAGCTTGGTCCCGATCCCCGAAGTCTGCGACATCACGATCTGTCCGAGATTGAGCGAGCCGACCATCAGCAGCACGGTGATGATGACGAAGCTCAGCGAAACCTCGTAGGAGATCATCTGCGCGGCCGAGCGCAGGCTGCCCATGAACGGATACTTCGAGTTCGAAGCCCAGCCCCCCATGATGACGCCGTAGACGCCGAGGGAGCTGATCGCCAGCAGATAGAGCACGCCGACGTTGAGGTCGGAGATGACCCAGGTTCCCCACGAATCCTTGTTCATGGGGATCACGGCCCAGGCCGCGAGCGCACACGTCGCGGTCGCGAGCGGCGCCAGCAGGAACACGCCCTTGTCCGCGCCCGCCGGGATGACCGGCTCCTTGAACACGAACTTCAGCAGGTCGGCGAACGACTGGAACAGTCCGAACGGCCCCACCACGTTCGGGCCGCGGCGCATCTGCACGGCGGCCCACACCTTGCGGTCCATGAGCAGCAGGAAGGCGACGCACAGCAGAAGGCCGACCAGCACGAGCAGCGACAGCCCGACCGTGACCGCGAGCCAAAGCCCGTACTCCCACAGCATCGTGATGGTCTCGCTCGACATCTGGGCGGCGCGCTCCTATTCGGCGGCGGAAAGGCGCGCCTTGCCGGCGGCCTTCTTGAGCGCGCTCAGCTCGGCCATCACGGCCGAGGCCCGCGCGATCGGATTGGTGAGGTAGAAGTCGGCGACGGCCGAGCGGAACGGCTCGTCGTTGAGGCTGCCCTTTC
>JAFKKW010000452.1 GCA_017304275.1 Hyphomicrobiales bacterium
GCACCGTGCCCTGCACGCGCACCAGGAAATTCCCGCTATCCCTTCCGGCCATCGCGCGGACGGTTGCATCGGCCACGCCGGCAGCGCAGATCGCCGCCACCCAAAGAGATTTCAATGTCGTCATTACTGTTGGCTCCATCCCGTAGCCGACACATCGACGCGCCGGCAAGCACTGCGGCGACCTTGCTCTGACCTGCCGCCATCCCGACAGCACGAACTGCCCGTCGAACCTGTTGCAGATCAGCAGGATAGGGTTTCCGCCCGCATCGTGGCGCCGTTGCCACGAAACGGCTGATCACGATCAATCGCATGCGGCGCCAAGGCGAGATCACGCAGGGGGACGGTTTGATCGTAGTCAAGGTGCCGCGAAGCGGAGCCGCGGAAGAGTGACCAGTCTAGTCAGATCGAATCCGCAGCATGATGAAGAATCTCGTCGATGTCGTCTCCGGGCCGCTTGAGGCGCATGCGGTTCGCATCAACACGCGCAAGCGTCAGAAGCTGTCGCTCACGCGCGGCCCCGACGAGAGCTTGTATTTGATCCGCAAGGGCCTCTACCTCGCCCGCGCGCCGATGCCCCACGCGCGCCACCAGGTACTTGGCATTCTCTATCCCGGCGATTTCGTGCGCACGAGCGCTCTTCCGCCCATCGAAGGCGTGGAGATCACGGCCGCGTCCGACATCGGCGAGGTCTGGCGTCTGCGCTGGCCGGTCGTCAAAGTACTGATCGACGAAAATCCGGACTTCGCGCGCCGCGTCGCCGACCGTCTCGCCGATCAGGCGGCGCGCACGACCTTGCACAATGCCATCATTGCCGGCCTGACCGGCGACGAGCGCGTCGCGGCCCTGATGATCGAGCTGGCGCTCCGCACCGGCAAGCCGACCCTATCGGGTCTTCTGTTCGACATGCCCCTCAGTCGAGTCGACATCGCCGAGCATCTGGCGCTCAACGCCGATACCGTATCGCGCATCGTCTCGCGTATGCGCGCCAAAGGACTCTACGCCGCCGCCGGCAGAAGCCGTCTGCTCTGCCCGAGGTTCGAAGACCTTGCCGGCTCGTGCCCGCTGACACCCGCCATCGCCCGCATGCACGGCGGCGAGGCGATGCTGACCCCCGCCGTCTAGGAACCGGAATCGTCCATGCGGGCTTTCCGTAGCAGGGCCGTGGCCTGCGCCGGAAAGACGAGACATGCGACGGATCAGCGAAGAACTTTATATCGGAACATCCGGCTGGACCTACGACGACTGGCGCGGCCGGTTCTACCCCAAGGAGGTTCCCAAAAAGAGCTGGCTGGCCTGGTACTCTGGGCAATTCTCGGTAACCGAGATCAACGGGTCGTTCTACCGCACGCCATCGGTCGCCGCAGTGGACGCGTGGCGCGAAAGCACGCCGCGCCATTTCCGCTTTGCATGGAAGGCCTCGCAGTTCATTACGCACTGGAAGCGCCTGCGCGACCCCGAAAGCTCCATTGCTCTTCTGAAGAGTCGGCTTGACGTACTGGGAGCGAAATGCGGTCCGGTGCTATTTCAGCTTCCTGGCAGGTTCCACGTCGATCGAGACCGGCTGGCGGCCTTCCTCGCCAAGCTGCCGACCTCCTACCGCTACGTCTTCGAGTTCCGGCACCCGAGCTGGCACGACGAGGAGATCTTCGCCCTCCTGTCGCGCCAAGGGGCGGCCTACTGCGTGATG
>JAFKKW010000453.1 GCA_017304275.1 Hyphomicrobiales bacterium
CCGAGACCTGTCCCTCGTCCGGCTGCTCCTGGCCCGTAATGAGGCGGAACAACGTGGTCTTACCGGCGCCATTGGGGCCGACGAGACCGATTTTCTCACCGCGAAGCAGCGCCGCCGACGCCTCGATGAAAAGAATCTGGTGACCGTTTTGCTTGGAGATATTGTCGAGATGAATCATGGTGCCCGTTTAAGGGGCGCGTGCGGAGCGAGCAAGGGACCAAGGAGCGCAGGTTGACGCCCCTGGCCCTCGCCAAGACGCCTTTCCGGACATGGCGAAAATGCGGGGGTTGCGGCGGCAATCGCGAAACCGTGAAGCGCGGGGGCTTCCTCCCGCCGGGTGGAATGCCAACATCTTCCTTGCCGGGGATGTCCTGGCTCGACCGGACCGGCAGCGAGCGATCGTCCGATCCGCGCCTGATTGGGCCTCAACGGAAGGAACCCATGTCATGGCCACATACGATAAAACCCATCATATCGTCTCCCTCACCGACGAGGAGGCCCGCAGCGGCGTCACGGGACACAACGTCCGCTATGTGCTCGCCTTCGGCATGGGCGGCGTCATCGCCGCGTTTGCCGCGATCGCGCTCTATTACGGCTTTGACGATTTGCAGGCCTGGATTTCCGGCGCCACTCAGGAAAGCCCGTTCCATGTCCTGCACGCGCTTGCCGCCTTTGCGATCCTGGTGCTGTTCGCGTCCCTGGTCATCGGAGTTGTGCTCGGCCTCTGGAACGCGGTTTCGGGACCAAGCGCGGACGAAAGCCAGACACTCATGCGCCTTCGCGTCGCCGTGCAGCTCGCGGTCATCTGCGTGATCATGGTGATGCTGGCGCATCTCGCAACGTAGCGACGCGCGCGTCGGCGCTAGCTCCGACGATCGGCGAGAGGGCTGTGGCGCTCTCGCCGGGAGCAGTCGTTCTCCAACGTGAAGGACGGCCAGAAGGGAAGCCCCTAAGCCTTGCGCTTCTTTCGCGCGGCGTAGCGCGCGTCGCGAAGGGCCTTCTGCTCGGCTTGCGCGGCGACCGCGAGGTCGGCTTCTTCGCGTGCCTTACGTGCGGCGAGGGCTGCCTGCTCCGCCTTTTCCGTCTCCTCGCGAGCGGCCTGTTCGGCTGCCGCTCGTGCCTTCGCCTCTTTGCGGGCTTCGCGCGCGGCCACTATGGCGTGGCGCTCGGCCGTGCGCTGGAGCACCTTAGGGTCATCGGCAGAAGGCTTTTTGGCGCGCCGAAGCATGGCCAATCGCGCCTCCGATGCCGTCTGGAGACGCTCACCGAAGAACTTGTCGTTGAAATATTTCATGTCGGTCCGTTGTTTGACGATTTGACTATGGAACGCGCCGCAAAGCGCGCAAGTACACACGCTCGACCACGAGACCGAAGCGCACTCCGTTCGTGATCCGATGGCGGCTAGAGCCGTTCCGGTTTTATTGGAATCGGAGAACGGCTCTAGGTCTTTGTTTGGCCGTGCTTCCTATCGGACTTCGTGAGGGCACGGCTTCGCCATGACCTGGTTCCCCACTTTTCCGGAAGCACTCTAGGCAGCGTGAGGCCGATAAAAGACCGCGCGCGGCTTGGCGGCCTGAAATGCCTGCCGCATATGGGCGTCGCAATAGGGGCTGCCGTCCTGCTTGCGGGGGCCGCAAAAATGGAAGTCGGGCGACAGCGGGTCGCCGAACGGCCAACGGCAGTC
>JAFKKW010000366.1 GCA_017304275.1 Hyphomicrobiales bacterium
ACGGACAGACGAAGCTTGGGGGAGAGGGGCGTTCGTCCGAAACCTGATTTTGAGACGTGCTAGTGGCGCGTCGCGCTGATGCGCTCGTCGGCCTCGCCATCGACGCGCCCGGCGCGCAGATCAAGCTCGACCACGCGACGCTCCTGCGCCGACGGCGCGAGGAGATGGACGTGGACCTCGTTGGCGCCGAGGCGGGCGGCGCGATGGCGGATCTCCGCGAGGTTGAGGGAGGCTGCCTGGCTCTTCGAATGACCGATGGCGAGCACCGAGCGGCGGCCTGCCGCATCGCGATGCACGAGCAGGAAATTGGCGGCCGGCACTTCGGGGCAATCGATCAGGTCGTAGACCGTGTGCACGTAGCGGCGGCCGGAGGCGCCACTCCAGAAGTGAAAGTGCTCCTTGCACTCGGCGGTGTTGTCGAGGGTAGCCAACTGGGGCTCAGGCGCCGAGCGGCGTGCTCTGATCTCTGCGAGTTGAATGACACGCGCTCCCATTACCGAATTCCTTTGCCGTTTACGCGGCTCTTAACGCTACCGAACTGTGCCTAAGATTGCTCAGCGTTTTCAGCGTAATTGAGACCCAATCTCAGTCATTTTTGGGCAATTCCAACCTGCGACGAGGCTATCCGCGCCGGGCCACGGGCCGCTGTCTCGCGGGGAACTGGTCCTTGTAAATCATGGCATTAGGCGCGGGCCTGCGGCGTCGCGGCCTCAGATCATCGCGGGATGGCGGCGGGCTTTGCCATCGGTCCGTCATTTTCGTCGGGTCGGGAGCGCCGGGTCAGTCGCAGCGCGAGAAGCCGCAGGCGCGGCAGGTCCAGCATCCCTCTTCCTTGACGAACGCCTGGGCGGCACAGCGCGGGCAGCTTCGGCCGAGGGGGTGATGGGAGTCGAAGTCCGGCCCGGGTGTGCCGTGGCCGCGGCTCTCGATGCCGGGCTCCGGACGCCGGTCGCCCTGCGTCACGGCGATGGGCGTGGCCAACGGGAGCTCCACCAAGCCGTCGGGATCGGAGAGGAAGCCGATGCGCCGCATGTGCGTCTCGATGACCTCGCCGATGGCGGCGATCACGCTCGGCACGTAGCGGCCGGCCATCCAGCGTCCGCCCTGCGGATCGAAGACGGCCTTCAGCTCCTCGGCCACGAAGGCGACGTCGCCACCGCGGCGGAACACGGCGCTGATCATGCGCGTCAGCGCGACCGTCCAGGCGTAGTGCTCGAGGTTGCGCGTGTTGATGAAGATCTCGAACGGCCTTCTCCTCTTTATGGGCACGCCTCCGGCATGACCGTCACACTCGATGTCGTTGATGGTGATGTAGATCGCGTGATCGCTCTCGGGCCATTTGATCTTGTAGGTATAGCCGGCGAGCGCGGGCTCGCGGTCGAGCGGCTTCGCCAGGTAGACGACATCGTTCGGCCGGGCCGGCGCGGGTTCTGTCGCGACGAGCTCGTTGGGTCTCGGTCCGGCGGCGGCGTCTTGCGAGGGGGCCGTCTTGCTCGCCGCGGGCGTTGTCTCGGCCGTTGCCGGCTCCGACGACAGGATCGCGCCCGTGACTGCGTTGGGGCGGTAGACTGTGCAGCCCTTGAGGCCGAGATCGAAGGCGTCGAGGTAGATCGACTGGAAGGCCTCGAACGATATGTCCTCCGGGCAATTGATAGTCTTCGAGATCGAGCTGTCGACGTGGCGCTGCAGCGCGGCCTGCATGACGAGGTGCTCGCGCGGCGTGAGGTCGGCGGTGGTCACGAAGGCCGGCGTGAGGGGCGCGTCGGGACCGGCCAGGCGCCGGAAGCGCGCGTGCATCAGGTCCTCCACGTCCTCGGTGCGGGTCGTCCCGTCGTGGCCCAGAACGCGGCGCGTGTAGCGGAAATCGAATACCGGCTCGACGCCGGACGAGACGTTGCCGGCGAACAGCGAGATGGTGCCGGTGGGCGCGATCGACGTGATGCAGCCGTTGCGGATGCCGTGTCGGCGGATGGCATCGCGCACGTCCTCCGGCAATCGCGCGACGTTGGGCGCCGCCAGGAACCGCTCCGCATCGTAAAGCGGGAACGGGCCCTTCTCGGCGGCAAGCTCCGCGCTTGCGCGGTAGGCGGCGCGCTCGATGGCGGCCATCCATTTTTCGGCAAGACGCTCGGCCTGGGGCGTGCCGTAGCGCACGCCGACCGCGATCAGCGCATCGGCGAGGCCGGTGACGCCGAGCCCGATGCGCCGCTTGGCCATCGCCTCCTGACGCTGGGCGGCGAGCGGATAGCCCGGGATATCGATGACGTTGTCGAGAAAGCGGACGGCGATGCGCGTGCGTTCCTCGAGCTTGCCGGTATCGATCGCGGCGCCAGACGAGAACGGATGGGTGACCATCTCGGCCAGATTGATCGAACCCAGGAGGCAGGCGCCGTAGGGCGGCAGGGGCTGCTCGCCGCAGGGGTTGGTGGCGCGGATCTGCTCGCAGTAGGCGAGGTTGTTTTGCGCGTTGATGCGGTCGATGAAGATCACGCCCGGCTCGGCGTAATCGTAGGCCGCGCGCATGACGCGCTCCCACAGGGCACGTGCGCTCACGGTCTTGAAGACCTTGCCCTCGAAGACGAGGTCCCACGCCTTATCGGCGCGTACGGCGTCAACGAAGGCGTCGGTGACGAGCACCGAGAGATTGAAGTTGCGCAGCTTTGCGGGATCGGCCTTGGCGTCGATGAAGGCCTCGATGTCGGGATGATCGCAGGCGAGTGTGCCCATCATGGCGCCACGCCTTGCGCCGGCCGACATGATGGTGCGGCACATGGCGTCCCAGACGTCCATGAAGCTCACGGGCCCCGACGCGTCGGCGCCGATGCTTTTGACCAGCGCCCCCTTGGGCCGCAGCGTCGAGAAGTCGTGGCCGATGCCGCCGCCCTGCTGCATGGTGAGGGCGGCTTCCTTCACGTTGTCGAAGATCGAGGCGAGATCGTCCTCGATGCGGCCCATGACGAAGCAGTTGAAGAGCGTTACCGCGCGTCCCGTGCCGGCGCCGGCCAGGATGCGGCCGGCGGGGACGAAGCCGAAGTCGGCCATGGCGTCATAGAAGCGACCGGCCCAGCGGGCGCGCACGCGCTTGCCGCCCTTCTCGACGGACGCCGCCGCCTCGGCGACGCGCCGGAAGGTATCGGCCAGCGTCGCGTCGTGCGCCGTCGCGTTCTGGAAGCGGTACTTGCGCCGCCAGATCTCCTCGGAAATCGGCGCCAGGAATGTGGGCGTGTCGGTCATTCGGCCCTCTCAGCCAGCCTACTAATATAGGTAGCCCGGGCGGGTGATCAAAATGAATGGCCCCCTGAAGTCCTAGTTATTTTCGATGGTCTTGCGACCTTCCGCGACAAGCCGCTGGGCGGCGGCTTCGAGGCGTTGCTCGAGTAGGGCGCGGAACTCCTTGCGCGGCAGGCCGGGCGGGATGGGGTCCAGGAACTCGACGACGATGGTGCCGGGATAACGGATCAGCGAGCGGCGCGGCCAGAAGAGGCCGGAGTTGAGCGCCAGCGGCACGCAGGGCAGGTCGAGCGCCTCGTAGAGGGCGACGTAGCCGGGCTTGTAGTCGGGCGGGGCGCCCGGCGCCTGGCGCGTGCCTTCCGGGAAGATCACGATCTCGCGGCCCTCAGCCTTGCGGATCTCGGCGTCGGCGATCATGGCCTTGAGCGCCTTGGCGGCCTTGTCGCGCTTGACCAGGATGTGCTCGAACTTGACGCAGAACCAGCCGTAGAACGGAATCCATTTCAGCTCGTCCTTGAGGACGATGGCGGGATCGCGGAAGAGCGGGATGAGGCCGAAGGTGTCCCAGGCCGACTGGTGCTTGGAGACGACCAGGCAGGCGCCCTTGGGCAGGTTCTCGCGGCCGCGCACCTCGAGCTTGGTGCCGGCGATCACGCGCAGGAGCCAGACGCAGATGATGCCGTGCAGGCGGAGGCCGGCCATGGCCCAGCTTCGGGGCGCGATCAGCAGCCACGAGCCGAAGACCAGCATCAGGGCCGTGGTGACGTAGAAGGCTGCGGCGAAGAGGATGGAGCGGAGGATCAGAAGCATTGAGCGGTTGGCGTTGCGGCTCGAACGACAGTTGGCGTTGGCCGAGGCTTGCGTGGATCCCGGCCTGCGCCGGGATGACGGAGAGTTTGAGGCGATCGAAGCGCTCAAAATAGCTTAAGTTGGTCCCATTGTGGTGAAGGATGTCCGGGTTCAATGCCGCTCGCGGGTCAAGACTTCCGCGGCGTTCCCGACGACGCCGTGATGGAGGTCGCCTGCCAGGGGCTCATGCCGCGCGCGATGACGAGGCGGGCGGCGGCGGGGAGGAACTTGACGTATTCGGAGGCGAGCAGGCGGGCGGCTGTCGCGTCCAGCCACCAGACCTTGCGGCGCAGGCCGTCGGGCGCCACCGGATGCGGCACGAGGTCGATGTTGGGCATCTCGCGCGCAAGCTCGGCGAGGCTGCGGGGCATGTGGTAGCTCGCGGTGACGACGATCAGGCTGTCGTAGCCGAGCGCCTCTGCCCAGCGGCGCGTCTCGTCTGCGTTGCCGATGGTGTTCTGCGCCTGATAGCCGAGATCCACGCAGCAGTTGAAGGTCGCCTCGTCGAGGCCGGAGATCCTCTGTAGCGACGGCCGGCCGGTTTTCTGATTGACGCCGGAGATCAGAAGACGCTTGCCGCGCTTTTCCTCCAGAAGGCGCGCCGCCTCGGCAATGCGGGTCTGTCCGCCGGTCAGAACGACGATGCCGTCGGCATGCACGTTCTGCACCTCGGGCTCGCGCATCACGGCGTTGGCGAACAGCACGAAGCCGAAGCCCGCGAGCGCCAGCAGCCCCGCTGTGAAGCCGATCAAGATGCGTCTCAAGCTCATCGTGCTCATCCGGCCCGAACGGACCTCTGTGTTCCCACGTTGCTGCCGAAGCGAGCCTGCGTTGCAGGAGACTAGCCGATTTGGCTGGTCTTGTGACACGTCCGTGCACAGGATGTTCCGGGCGCCGGACAACCCTCGAACGCGGCAGTAAGAGTCCGCAATCGGCGGCTGCCGTCAATGCTTACTATTCAGAATGCGGAACACGCCGAAACGGGACGTCAGCATGCAGAGCGCCGCGACCACGACGACGACGATCCCCAACAGGACGTAGCCGGCCAGATCGAGCGATCCGGACCCGACGAGCCGGTGCAACTCGGTCAGCGTCATCGAGCCGCCGCCCAGGATCTGAATAATGGTCGGCATCAGCATGAACACGGCCAGTGCGCATGCGGCGCCGACCAGCCCCGCGCGGACGCCGAGGCGCAGGAAGTGCTTCTCGAACTCGCGGGCAATGAAGCGGTCGGTGGCGCCGACGAAGTGCAGCACCTCGACGATCTCCCGGTTGGAGGCCATCGAGCTTTTTGTCGCCGAGACGATAATGGCGGTGGTGGCCATGGCGACGAGGGCGAGAATGGCGAGGCCGCCGAGCGCGAAGCTGTTGGTGATGGTCGCGATCTGCTGCTGCCAGCGGCGGTGATCGTCGAGCGTGGTGCCCTGGAAGCGGGTCGTGAGCCCCGCGCGCACCTGCTCGAGATCAGGAGCCGCGGCGCGGTCCAGCTCGAGCGCGATCAGGCGCGGCAGCGGCAATGCGTCGAGATCCTCGATCTTGCCGAGCCAGGGCTCGAGCAGGCCCGCGGATTGGGCCGCCGACATCACCGTCACCTTGGCGATGCCGCTCTGCTGGCCGAGGTAAGTCGCTACCTCCTGCACGATCTTGTCGGTATCGACGCCGTCCTTGGCCTGGACCTGCACCGTGACCTCGCTCGCGATGTCCTTCTGCCATCCGTTGGCCGACTCGCGGATCAGGTGCACCGCGCCTACGGTGAGGCACGCCAGGAAGCACATGATGGTGATGACGAGGGTCAGCGAGCGGCCCGTCACGGAGCCGGCCGGGACGATCGGCGCGGTCGTCGATTCGACTTTGCGTGCTTTGCGTACCGGGGCATACGCATCGGGCCGGGCGGTGCGTTCGTACTCGCTTCGGAGCACGGCTTCGCTCACGACCGGGTCGGGCTCGTAGGTGGCATAGTCGGTGCGGGTTTGCATGCCGGCACGGCCGCCCTGCGTGACGAGGTCGTCGTAGGGGTCGTACTCCGGCGCGCGATGCGGGTCGAGTCCGCGCATCGGCGGCCGGTCGGGTCTGTCATACGATCCGGACATTGCCGTCGTGCAACTCCAATCGGGGGGCCTTGAACTGACGCATCAGTTGATGGTCGTGGGTGGCGATGAGCACGGACGTGCCGAGCCGGTTGAGCTCGATGAACAGGCGCAGCAGGCGGCGCGCCATCTGCGGGTCGACGTTACCGGTCGGCTCGTCGGCGAGCAGCAGCTCGGGCTTGCCAATCACGGCGCGGGCGATGGCGGCGCGCTGCTTCTCTCCGCCCGACAATACCGAGGGATAGCCGTGCATGCGGTCGCCGAGGCCGACCCATTGCAGGAGATCGGTCACGTCCTCCTTGTAGTCGTCGAGGCGTTTGCCGATGACACGCAGCGGCAGGGCGACGTTCTCCCAGGTCGTCAGATGCTCGAGCAGGCGGAAGTCCTGGAACACGATGCCGATGCGGCGCCTTAATGGAGCGCGCTTGCCGGTCGTGATGCGGCTCACGTCCTGATCGAAGAGGTGGATCTGTCCGCGTGTCGGGTGGATCGACATGAACAGAAGCCGCAGGAGCGACGACTTGCCGGCGCCCGAGGGGCCCGTCAGGAAGTGGAAGGAGCCCGGGCGAAGGTGGAAGCTCACATCCGACAGGACCTCGGGGCCGCGATCATATTTGAGACCGACATTGGTCAATCGAATCACGGACGGTCTGCTCCGGAATCTGCTTCGGGGTTCAGCTTGTGGTCGGGCGCCTATATGCGGGAAGGCGAGGGCAGTATCAATCGGTTACGAATATGGCGGGGGCATGTACAATCGAGCGCATTGGGGCGTTCACGACATTCTCCGCCCCGTGTTGCACCTCACGGCGCATAACCTGATACCTTGCGGCCGGCAACACCCGCCCCATCCGGCGGGATCGGTCTCGGACAAGGATCGAGCGCTAAACATATGATTTCGAGCATGTTTCGGTCGCAAAGGTGGACGACGAAGCATGGACGACGAAACCCAAAGACCAAGCACCGCTGGTCGAGGACAAGGACACTGGAATGACGGAAGAGCAAGCCGGCGCGACGCCCGAGGTCGAGGTTCTCTACGCAGCGGAGGCCATCGCCGCTCGCCTCGAGGAGCTGGCAAAGGACATCACCGCACGCAATCTCGAGCGCCCGCTGATCGTCGCCGTGCTCAAGGGCAGCTTCGTGTTCGCTGCCGATCTCATCCGCGCGCTCTATCGCTCGGGGCTCGAGCCGGAGGTCGATTTCCTGACGCTGTCGAGCTACCGCAAGAGCCGGACCTCGTCCGGGAATGTCGAGATCCTGCGAGACCTGGATCTCGACGTCGAGGGCCGCAACGTGATCCTGGTCGACGACGTGCTCGATTCGGGACGCACGCTGGTATTCGCCAAGGATCTGCTCTCGGCGCGCGGCGCGAGCCAGATCCTGACCTGCGTCCTGATCGACAAGAAGGTGTCGCGCGCCGTCGACGTAGCGGCCGACTTCCGCGCGTTCGAGGGCAGCAACGAGTTCGTCGTCGGCTATGGCATGGACGTGGCGCACCGCTACCGCGAGTTGCCGTTCGTCGGGCGCATGACCAAGGAATAGTCGCGTAAGGCGTGTCGCAGGGGTGAGCGAGAGGCGAGCGTAAGGGAAGAAAGAGCGCAGGCATCGCGGCGGATCGGCCGCCGGGGAGGACGAGATGGCCCACATTCTGCTGGCGGACGACGATCAGGCGACGCGCGATCTCGTTCGGCGCGCGCTGGAATCGGACGGGCATCGGGTCGGACTCACCCAGGACGGCGTGGAAGCGATCGAGACGTTGACTGGAGCGGCGGACGGCTTCGACGTGCTGGTGTCGGATGTGCATATGCCGGGACTCGACGGGATCGAGCTGGCGCGCCGCGCGTCAGCTGCGCATCCCGGCCTGAAGTTGCTTCTCATGTCAGGGTTCGCCGAGGAACTCGAGCGGGCGCAGGCGCTCAACTCACCGAACCTTCGCGTCATCATGAAACCGTTCACGCTCGAGCAGGTGCGCGCGGCCGTGCGTGCGCTGCTCGCGTAGGTCGCGTGAAGCGGAGGCTGGCCAGCCGTATTATTGCTCGGTGTCTGGACTCCGGCCTTCGCCGAAGTGACGTCCGTTTTGCGGTGGTCGCTCGCCTCGTTTCAACGTCATCCCGGCCGAGGCCGGGATCCCGATACACCGCTATGGAGGCGTCGCCACGGCGAGGCAGTCTCCAAGGGCGAGACGACAACGTCTGCGTGCTCGACCCTGGATGGCCGGGTCAAGCCCGGCCATGGTGTGAAGGAAGGGCGCTGCGGTTTTTAGAGCGCGTTCTTGCGCTGCTGAATCATCATGTAGGTGTCGCTGGTCTGCTCCGAGAGCTGGAACCAGAGATAATCCTCGGCGCGGACCGCCGTCATAGCTTCGTAGGCTTTCTTGAAGTCCGGGTTGGCGGTGCAGAGCTCGATGTAGGCGTCGTTCGAGGCCTTGAAGCAGGCGTCGAGCACCGGCTCGGAAAACGGTTTCAGGACGGCGCCGGCCTGGACGAGGCGGCGCAATGCCGCCGGGTTCTGCATGTCGTAGCGCGCCATCATGATGGTATTCGCGGTCTGGGCGGCAGCTTGGATGATGGCCTGATACGTCTTCGGAAGGCTGTTCCACTTGTCGAGGTTGATGAAGAAGTGGAGCATGGCCTGGCCTTCCCACCAGCCGGGATAATAGTAGTTACGGGCGACCCGGTAGAAGCCGAGCTTCTCGTCGTCGTAAGGGCCGACCCATTCGGCGGCGTCGATGGTGCCCTTCTCGAGCGCCGGATAGATGTCGCCGCCCGGGATCTGCTGGGGCACGGCGCCGAGGCGCGACATGATCGCGCCGCCGAAGCCGCCGATGCGGATCTTCAGGCCCTTCCAGTCCTCCGGTGTGTTGATCTCCTTGCGGAACCAGCCGCCCATCTGCGCGCCGGTGTTGCCGCCGGGCAGGCCGTAGATGCCATAGCGCGCGTAGAACGCGTTCATGAGGTCGATGCCGCCGCCCTCGTACATCCAGGCGTTCTGCATACGGCAGTTGAGGCCGAAGGGAATGCAGGTGGCGACGGCAAACGTGGGGTCCTTGCCCCAGTAGTAATACGACGCGGTGTGGGCGGCCTCGACCGTGCCGTCGGACACGGCATCGGCGGCCTGGAGCGGGCCGACGATCTCACCGGCAGCAAAAACCTGGATCGTGAAGTTGCCGTCGGTCATCTCGCCGACGATGCGGGCGAAGGTCTCGGCGGCGCCGAAGATGGTGTCGAGCGATTTCGGAAAGCTCGAGGTCAGGCGCCAGGTCAGGCGCGGCATGGTGGAGGCCACGGCGGGGGCGGCCGGCTCCTGGTCACAAGCCGCGACCGTGACCGCAGCTCCGCCCGCGCCGGCAACCTTGAGAAACTTCCGGCGGTTCAGCTCAGACATCGACGACTTCCCCCTGGCCTCGTTTCGGGGCGGACTATAGACGGGCTCTTTGCCGTATGACAGCGCTCCGGAGCGCGTCCAGCCGGAAGCCCGTTGCGCTTGCCGCGGCCTGCGGTAGGCTCCCGGTGCTCGCGTCTCGCCTCCCATTCAAGGACCTCGAAAATGACCAAGCCAACGCTCCGGGCCCGCTCGTGCCTGATGGCCGTGCTCTGCCTTCTTGCCGTCCCCGCCGAGGCTGCGGACTGGTGGATGTTGCAGCAGAGCGAGGAGGGCCGGCAGTGCGGCCCGCCGCTGGAGGCGGACGGCGTCGCGCTGACGCCCGAAGAGTTGCTGAAGCGTCATCCGGAGTGCAAGCTCATGGAGGAGACGCCGTCGCTCGATCTCGAGGCGGTCATGGTCAACTGCGAAGGCGATATCGGTCAGGTCTTCGTCTTCACCAAGAGCAAGGCGACGTGCGAAGGCATGCTCGAATAGTCGGGCAAACGAAGGCTCGGAACCCATGAGCGCGCGCATCGGAGGCGTTGTTCTCGCCGGAGGGCGCAGCCGGCGCATGGGCGGCGGCGACAAGGCGCTGATGCCGCTCGCGGGGCGCGCGCTCGTGCAG
>JAFKKW010000454.1 GCA_017304275.1 Hyphomicrobiales bacterium
GCAGATCGAAGCACTCGGCGGCTGGGAGACGATCATGGAGACGCTGCGCCAGCGTCTCGCCGAGCAGAAGGGCCGCCATCAGGGTGGCAACAAGTGGATCGGGACCGGCGGCACGTCGCCGTTCGGCGCCTACGGCTACAATCCGGCCGGCGTGCGCATCGGGCAGAAGGAGAGCCGGCACCGGCGCGCGATCAAGGTCTGGGACAAGCGCGAATTCAAGGATCTTGCCGGCGACGTCGAGCTGGGCGTGCGCAACATCAAGATGGCGCTGCGGCGGCTCAGGCGCTTCGCGCGCGAGGGCGCTCCCGAGGAGCTCGATCTCGAGCAGACGGTTCGCGGCACGGCGCGCAAAGGATATCTCGACCTCGCGTTACGGCCGGTGCGGCGCAACGCCGTAAAGGTTCTGATGTTCTTCGATGTCGGCGGCTCCATGGACTGGCATGTCCAAACTGCCGAAGAGCTGTTCTCCGCTGCACGCAGCGAGTTCAAGCATCTCGAGTACTACTATTTCCACAACTGCCTCTACGAGAGCGTATGGCGCGACAATTCCCGGCGCTGGAGCGAGACGATCCCGACTTGGCAGGTGCTGAACACGTATCCCGCCGACTACAAGGTCATCTTCGTCGGCGATGCGTCGATGAGCCCCTACGAGATCACGCACGTCGGCGGTGCGGTCGAGCACATGAACGCCGAGGCCGGCGCGACGTGGCTGCAACGGGTGGCGGACGTCTATTCGCATTGCGTGTGGCTCAATCCTGTGCCGGAGACGCATTGGGGCTACACGCCGTCGATCGGGCTGGTCCGCCGGCTGATGGGCGGGCGCATGTATCCCATGACGCTTGCCGGTCTCGACGCCTCGATCCGTGAGCTGATGCGGTAGGATCTCGCCCGGATCCATGTTGCTTTGCTGCACGAGGATCCTGCCGGCGTTGTGGTTGTGGAGGCTGGCGTGGGTCCCGGCCTTCGCCGGGATGACGTTGAGGGGAGGCGAGCGGTGCCGCAAAACAAACGTCATCCCGGCATCATGGCGGAGCCATGCTTCGCATGGACGGCCGGGATCCACGTAAGTATCCGCGTGCGACACGCGCAGTTGCGTGCAACGGCCCCGCCGCAGGAGCCTTACAGAGTTGTACACACGCGGGCGTAAGTGGCCCGAGTTGCACACAGATTTGCGGCACCGCGGATTGACCTCACCTCAAAAAGGGCGCAAATCTGCGCTGTTTTCGAGCAGCCTGGGGGTCCATTTCATGCACCGCTGCACACTTGCCGTCTTGCTCGCCGTGGCTCTGGCTGGATGCTCGTCCAGCGGGAACGGCGTGTCGACGGCATCGATCCTCGGGTCAGCCCCAACGCCGCCGGCTGCCGGCGCTGCGCCGGACGCAGGAGGTGCGCCGACGCCCGTTGTGCAGCCCTCGACGCCGACCGATCGCGCGTTCCACGCCGGCACCGTGTCGGCACGCGCGGTGAAGTGCGGCTATAACTTCGATGCGCCGCGGCTCAAGAACACCTACCTCTCGCATGAGGCGAGCCTTGGCGTGTCCGCCGATCAGGTCAGCCAAGCCGACAAGATCTACAACGTCGCTTACAACGGCGTCACCAAGGCTGCGGCGGAGGATCCGAATTACTGCTCGGATCGCAAGACGCAAACGATCAAGGCCGATCTCGGCCGCCTGCTG
>JAFKKW010000455.1 GCA_017304275.1 Hyphomicrobiales bacterium
GCCATTCGTTCAATGCGTGAGCCCACTCCGTCGAATTGCCGGCGCCGAGCACGATCACCATGTCGCCGGGGCGCGTCAGCCGCTGGACGACACCGACAAGCTCCTGCGGATCGTCGATGGTGGCAACGTCGCTATGGCCGGTGGCGCGAATGCCTTCGGACAGCGCCGTCGGGCTGACACCGGCGATGGGTGCTTCGCCCGCGCTATAGAGCGGCGTTACGATGACGCTGTGGGCGGCGCGGAAGCAATGCGAGAACTCACCGAAGAGATCGCGCACGCGCGTATAACGGTGCGGCTCGACCACGGCGATGACGCTGCCCTTGGCGCCTGCGCGGGCAGCCTCGAGAACGGCAGCGATCTCCGCCGGGTGGTGGCCGTAGTCGTCGAAGATCTGCACGCCGTTCCAGGTGCCGGTGAGCTGGAAGCGGCGCTTCACGCCCGAGAACGCGGCAAGACCGGCGCGGATGACATCGTCGGAGAGGCCCGCCTCGGCCGCGACCGCGACGGCGGCGAGCGCGTTCAGCGCGTTGTGCTGGCCCGGCATCGGCACGGCCCAGCCGCGGATCTGCCGCGGACCGCCCTTCACGCGCGTGCCGAGGTCGGCGTCGAGCAGGATCGAGCGGCCGTCGGTGCGGATGTCGCGCAGCACGAGATCGGCGTCCTCGCGCGTGCCGTAGGTCAAGAGGCGGCGGCCGTCGCGGCGCAGGTGCAGCCGCTCGACCATGTCGCGCGCAACCGGGTGATCGATGCAGGTGACGGCGAGGCCGTAAAACGGGATGTTCTTGAAGAACGCCTCGTACTCGCGATGCATCGCCTCGACGGAGCCGAAGTAGTCGAGGTGCTCCGGATCGATGTTGGTGACGACACCGATCTCGGTCGGCAGCCGCGTGAACGTGCCGTCGCTCTCGTCGGCCTCGACGATCATCCAGCGGCCCTTGCCGAGGCGCGCGTTCGAGCCCCAGGCGTTGATAATGCCGCCAGTGATGACGGTCGGATCGAGCGCGGCCTGCTCGAAGATGGTGCTGATCAGCGAGGTGGTGGTGGTCTTGCCGTGCGTGCCGGTGACGGAGACCGTCGCATAGAGACGCATCAGCTCGGCCAGCATCTCGGCGCGGCGGATGATGGGGAGCCCCTTGGCGCGGGCGGCTTCAAGCTCGGGATTGGTCGCCTTCACCGCCGTCGAGATGACGACCTGGCCGACGCCCTCGAGGTTCGCCGCGTCGTGGCCCACGAACACGCGGATGCCCTTGGCGCGCAGGCGGCGCACGTTGGCGCTCTCCTTCTGGTCGCTGCCTTGAACGCTGTAGCCCTTCGCAAGCAAAATCTCGGCGATGGCGCTCATGCCGATGCCGCCGATGCCTATGATGTGGAATGGCCCGATGTCGCTGGGCAATTGCATGCGCGGTCTTTCCTATCCCTGCCGCCCGATCCCCGGCCGGACACTACGTTCGGCCCCAGGCGGACGTCCGTGTGACGTATCGTCAGTGCCGCAACGCCCTCATGCGCGGCGCCTGCCGATCACATCCTCGACCAGATCGGCGAGCAAGCCCACGGCCTCCGCCTGACCCTGAGCTTTCGCGCGCGCCGCGGCGGCGGCCAGCTCCTCGGGGTGCTCAAACAAGCGACCGAGCTCCGTCGCAAGGCGCAACGGTGACAAATCCCTCTGCTCGATGCTCGATACACCAACTGCCCCCCGATTCGGCAAGGTTGGTCGCGTTTTCAAGCTGATCACTGTCGAGAGAATGCGGCAAAGGTACGAGGATCGACGGGCGGCCGATGACCGCCAGCTCGGCAACGGAGGAGGCCCCGGCGCGTGCGATGACCAGGTGGCTATCAGCCATGACCTGGGGCAAGCCTTTGAAAAACGGAGCGATCTCGGCGTCAATCCCGGCGGCGGCGGTCTCGGCCGTAACGCTCGCGACGTCCTCGGGCCGGGCCTGCTGCACGAGCTTCAGGCGCTGGCGGACCGGCTGCGGCAGGGTCGCGAGCGCAGGCGGAACGGCTTCCGAAAAGAAACGGGCGCCCTGGCTGCCGCCGAACACCAGGAGCCGTACGGGGCCGCCCGGATCGAGTGGCGGATACGGCGTCCTCGACGCCTCGATGACCGCATCGCGGACGGGATTGCCGGTGAAGCGCGCTTTCGCCTCCAGGGCGTCGTCGAGCTTCTTGGTCTTGCGGAAGGACGTGGCGATGGCCAATGCGTGGCGGGCAAGGGCGCGGTTGGCGCGGCCCAGCACGGCGTTCTGCTCGTGGATGATGGACGGGATGCCGAGCATGCGCGCGCCGACCAGGGGCGGGATGGTCGGATAGCCGCCGAAGCCGACGACGGCGGCCGGCTTCAACGAGCGCAGGAGGTTGCGCGCGCGGCGGATGCCACGCAGCAGCGTGAAGCTCGCCTTCGCCAGGGCGATGGGATTGCGCTTGCTGCCCGGCGTCGCGGCGGGAAGCTGATAGACCGAGCGTGCGGGAAAACCGGTGCCGTAACGGTCGCCGCGCATGTCGGTCACGAGGTCGACGGGGTAGCCGCGGCGGCCGAGCTCCTCGGCAAGAGCGTAAGCGGGGAACAAGTGTCCGCCGGTTCCGCCGGCTGCAAGCAAAATCGAGGGCGGCTCGTGCGTCACGTTCGGGTCTCGTCGGTCGCGGTCAGGCTGGGAAGGCTCGGCATCAATGGGGGCTTTTTGAGGCGATCCGCATCCGGACGATGGCGGGTCAAGGCCAGCAGCATACCGAGTGTGAGCGAGATGGCCAGCATCGACGAGCCGCCCGCCGAGAGGAACGGCAGCGTCATGCCCTTGGCCGGGAGCAGGCCGACGTTGACGCCCATGTTGATCAGCGCCTGGAAGCCGAACATCATCGCGAGCCCGATGATGGCCAGGCGCGTCGGCGGATCCGGCTCGCTCTCGGCGTGGCGGAGCGCGCGCAGGACGACGAACGCGAACAGTGCCAGCAGCGCGAGGCAGGCGAGCGCGCCGTACTCCTCGGCGACGACGGCGAAGATGTAGTCGGTGTGGGCGTCGGGCAGCGAGGTCTTGATGGTGCCCTCGCCCGGTCCGCGGCCCAGGAAGCCGCCCTCGACGAAGGACTGGATGGCGCGCGCGCCCTGGCTGTAGTCGCTGCTCGTCTGAGGGCCGAAGAAGCGGTCGATGCGGTAGGCGACGTGCGGAAAATAGAGGTAGGCCGCATAGAGCCCCGCCGCGCCCAGGACGGCGGCGAGCGCGGCGCCTTTGAGCGCGAGGCCGGAGACGAACAGCATGGCGATCCAGACGAACGTCACAAGCATGGTCTGCCCGAC
>JAFKKW010000367.1 GCA_017304275.1 Hyphomicrobiales bacterium
CTTTCGAGCGGCTTCCGGCGTTATCGACCGTGCGGCCCCCGTGCGTGCAGCCGGAAGTGCCGCATTCTTTTTGTGCCTGCCCGATTTCTCGATCCAGAGGATCTGCGATTGCCAGTCATTACCGAACACGGCGCTAAGATGCTGCCTAGCGTGGAAATCGACAGCTACAATCTCGAAATTCGCGATGAGGACGGCTTTATCGGCGATCGGGCGAGCCGTGGCGCCTTCAACGACATCGTCGACGAGTGGCGGGAACCGCTGCGCAAGCTGGGCTCGGACCCGCTGGGCGATGCTCTGACGGAGGACGTCAGCAAGAAAGAATTCGATGCGCTGCTCGCCGAGGGAGATCCGGAGGCCGCCGGTCTCGTCCACAGCGCCATCGAAGCGTTTGCCAAGGAGCTCGAGCGGGTCATCCGGCGCTTTCTCAAGACGTCGAGCTGGCGGGACACGCAGGCGATCGTCATCGGCGGCGGCTTTCGCCAGAGCCGCGTCGGCGAGCTCGCCATCGGACGCACCGAGGTGCTGCTGAAGTCCGGCGGCACGAACGTCGAGCTGGAGCTGATCCACAATCATCCGGACGAAGCCGGCCTCATCGGCGCGGCACACCTGATGCCGTCGTGGACACTCGAGGGGTTCGACGGAATTCTGGCCGTCGACATCGGCGGGACCAACATCCGCGCCGGCGTGGTGGATCTCAATCTGAAGAAGTCCGCCAAACTCGAGAAAGCCAAGGTCTGGAAATCAGAGCTCTGGCGCCACGGCGACGAGAAGACCAAGCGTGACGAGGCCGTCGACCGGCTGGCCGACATGCTCAAGGACCTGATCAAGAGCGCTGCCAAATCGAAGCTCAATCTCGCCCCGGTGATCGGGATCGGCTGCCCCGGCCTCATCGGCGCGGACGGCTCCATCGAGACCGGCGCACAGAACCTGCCAGGCAATTGGGAGACGAAAACCTTCAATCTCCCCGCCTGCCTGCGCGAAGCCATTCCGCAGATCGGCAAACACGAGACGGCCGTCGTCATGCACAACGACGCCGTGGTCCAAGGGCTCAGCGAGCTACCGGTGATGCGGGATTACGACCACTGGGGCGCTCTCACCATCGGCACGGGACTCGGCAACGTGCGTTTCACGACCCGGCGCAAGAAAAACGGAAAAGACAAAGCGTGATCCGATTCCCCATGCCCGCCGCAGGCTGCGGACAAAAAAAGCCGGCCACGTGAGGGCCGGCTTTCTGCAGGGCATTCCTTCGTCCGGCGGGCGCGGACTAGATCAATCCCAGCAAGTGCAACACGATGAGACCGGAGATCGGAACCCCGAGGGCCCACAGCAATACGTAGCGCATGATCGCGTTCTTCCTTTTTATCATCGGTTCCGGCGCGGCGGCGCGATCGCCGCTTGCCGAGCGTGTTCTAAACACGCGGCGCCGTCGTGCGGTTCCCTGACGACCGGACGAGCAGGTCACGAAAAAAGCCGCCGGGGGACCGGCGGCTTGGGCACGCAGTTCGTCGCGTTTGCGCTACTTCTGCTCTGCCGGCAGGAATGCGCTCACCTTACGCACCAGATCGGCCACGTTCACGGCGCCCATACGCTCCATGACCCACGCGCGATAGGTCTCGACGGTGCGCGGGCTGATGGAGAGCTTGGCGGCGATATGCTTGTTGGACATGCCGGAGGCAACGAACGTCAGCACTTCGCGCTGGCGCGGCGAGAGCGCCTTCAGACGCTCGGCGATATCGATGCGCTCGCTCCACTCCGTGCTCTGGCGGCGGCCCTTCTGGACCGCGTCGCGGACGCTGGTCGCCAACCGCTCGCCGTCATAGGGCTTCTCGAAAAAGTCGAACGCGCCTTCCTTCAGCGCCTCGACCGCCATCGACACGTCGGCGTGTCCGCTGATCAGGATGAGCGGGGCCTCGTTGTTGCGATGCTTCATCTCGCGCTGCAGCTCGAGTCCGGTCATTCCGGGCATGCGCACGTCGGCGACAATGCAGGACGGTTTCGTATCGGGCAGATCGGCGAGAAAGGCTTCGGCCGATTCATAGCACGCAACGGGAATGTCGCGGCTTTCGATCAGAAGCCGCATCGAATGCAGCACGGCGGAATCGTCGTCGATCAAAGCTACGGTCACGTCGGCATTCCTCCTTGGAGGTCCTGAGTTTCGGGGGGGTATGTCGATGTCGCATTGTGAACAGGCAAAGTAAAGGAAACTGAAGCTCCAGCACCAGTGCTTTCAATCAGCAGCTGGCCGCCATGCGTCTCTGCCGTCGAGCGGGCCAGCGCAAGGCCGAGCCCCAATCCTTCCTGTTTTGTCGTGGTAAACGGCGTCAACGCGCGCGCCAGAATATCCGGATCGAAGCCAGGGCCGTTATCCCGCACCATCACAATCACGCGATTTGCCTCCGTCAGCTCCGCTCCCACCAGGATACGTCCGTCGGGTCTACCACTTGAGGATATGGAGTCTGCGGCATTCCGGATCAAGTTGATCAGGACCTGCTGAATCTGCAGTCCGTCACACACCACGGGCGGCAAGCCGCGCGCGATGCGCGTTTCCACCGTGACGTGACTGGACTGCGCGTCGAGCCGGCAATGGGAGAGCGCCTCGCGGATCAGGGCGGCGCACGATTGGGGCACCATCTCGTTGCGTCCGAGCTGAATGAAATCGCGGAGCCTGCGCACAACCTCCGCTGCGCGGTCGACCTGAGCGACGGCGTGCTCGGCCGCCGTGCGTGCCGTTTCGGTATCCGCCGGCTGCTTCTCGACGGCCATTTTGGCGAGGCGCGTGTAGTTGGAGATCGCGGTCAACGGCTGGTTGATCTCGTGAGCCAACGCGGCCGCGAACGCGCCCATGCTATCGAGCCGCGCCGCGCGCTCGAGCGCCTCCTGGTTGCGCCGTAACTGCGCCTGGGTGCGGAGCTGCTCGTTGACGACCGCGCCGATGGTCAACCCCGTGAGCGCGAGCACGATCATGAGTGCCTGATAGGCCGTGATCTCGTCGGCCTCGACGCCCGCGTAGTGCATGGCCGCCATGAGGCCGATCTGCGTCAGCACCAAGCCGCCGGTCACGCCTTCGAGGCCGAACCGCACGGCCATCCACATGACCGGCAGAAAGAACAGATAGAATTGCTTGACGCGGAAACTGTCGGAGAGCCCGAAGACGGCGGCAAGGGTCAGAGCCAAGACCAGGACCAGCGCCGCGAGCTCCAGCGACGGGACCAAAATACGCCGCCGCGTGAAGAGTATGAGCAGAAACGGCGTGACGACGGTGACGCCGATCATGTCGCCGATCCATTGATGCGCCGTCGTTTCCAGGATCTCCGTCGGGCGGGTCACCCCGAACGCCGCCAGCAGCCCGACATAGGTGACGGCCACGATCCCGGTGCTTACGGCGGCAACGGCGATCAAAAGCAACAAGGATCGCTTGGTGCTGAGCGTCCGGTCGAACTCAAGCCGCGGATTGGTCAGGAGAAGCATGGCGGCGCCGTAGCCGACGCCGACCACGAGGGGGCCCAGCAGATGTACGCCGGTCGGCAGGTTGGGGTCGAGGAGCAATGCGTTGGCGACCAACGGCGCGATGACCAGCCAAGGCAGGTACTCGCGTCCGAGCAGGAGAACGAGCGCGAAGCTCAATCCTGTCGCAGGATTCCACGGCGTCACGCCGGCCGGAGCGACCGGCGTGATGTAGCTGATCCAATCCAAAAAAACATAGGCCGCGAGATAAGCGAGGCCGACGGTGATGTGAGGACGTGAGAACAGGGAGGCCACAGGCAGATTTCTCGCCGATGCTTCCTCCCTCCACTCATACATTTGATCGACCTCTCCATGCGCGTCCGTCAAACTACGCAGGCGTGCTGCCCGATCCATAACACCGCCCGCGCTCCCACCCAATTGCACAGACTGCGTCCGTCTGCCTACGGGCGTGATGCGTCCCGGCACAGCGCGGGGCCCATGCGCCGGCGAATTGGCTGGCGGAACCGCGGTCATCCAACACGCCCTCTGGACGCTTTTCCCATCCTCATCCGGGAGTTTTTCCCGAATTTCTTGCAATTCTATGTACTTATCCGGCGGCACAGGCCCGGATCAATGCCACCGCATGGAACCACACTGAATTGCTGGTCCCCGTCCGCACCGAGACTATGCGGCCACTTCATACCGACACTGCCCTCTCGAGTTCAGGACACCTCGCACCCGCGGCGGGATGATTTCGAACCATCAGTCGGCAGTGCCTGGGGGTGGCGACCGCTATAGCGGAGCGTGTGGGGAGGAACATAATGACACTCAAGGTTTATCTGAAGCTGACGGTCATGGCCGGTGCCGCGGGTCTCGTGGCGTCGTCCGCCGCGGCCCAGACTGCGGCCGAGCCGGCCGGACAGTCGCTACCCGACGTGCAGGTCCTTCAGAAAAAGGGCGCGCCTGCCGCCAAGAAGAAGGCGCCGGCCGCAAAGGCAGCCTCTCCCGCGCCGCAGCCGCCGCCAGCCGCGGTTGCCGACGAAGCACCCGTGCTCGAGAACTCGCCTTACGGTGCCGCCGCCAGCGGTCCTGCGGCGGCGCGGGCCGAGAGCGGTCCGCTGTCGCCGGTCAATCCCACGACCATCATTCCGGGCGATCTGCAGAACTTTCCCGGCGCCGCGAGCCGCGTGACGAGCACCGAGCTCGAAGAGCAGCGTCCGCTCAACAACCACGAAGCGCTTCGCAGCGTGCCGGGCATCGTGACGGTCGCCGATGACGGCCTCGGGCATCACGCAGGGATCGGCATCCGCGGCTCAAACTTCCGCCGCTCGCGCAAGGTGCTGGTGATGGAGGATGGCGCGTCCATCAACTTCTCGTCCTACCTCGATCCCTCGACGCACTACACGCCGCCGACGGATCGCGTCGAAAGCATCGAGGTGATCCGCGGCACCGTGGTCGCCTACGGTCCGCTGAACAACCACGGCGTGGTCAACTTCCGCAACCTCAGCCCGTTCGGCGCGGACGAGACCGTGATCAAGGGCTCGATCAGCTACACCGACGACGCCGACAAGGGGGTCGGAAACTACCGCCACGTTCATACCCGCCAGGGCCTGGGCAACGTCGGCGTGGTGGCATCGTATTCCGGCTCGGAAGCGCCGGGCGCCTGGGAGATCGAGCGCCTGCGCTATAACGATTTCTACGGTGCCATCGGCTTCAAGGGCACGCAGCAGGACCTGACGATCTCGGGCTCCTACAATCGCCAGCGCGACGACTATGACGAGGACAACTTCGTCGGCACGGCTGCGGATTTCTTCCGGAACGGGCACAACAAGCCGTCGGCGATCTTCGATGAGGAAGGGCTCGAGTTCAACACGTACAACGCCGAGCACCTGAATCTGCAGGTGGCGCACAACCTCTACATCAACGATGACACGACGCTATCGACGCGCGTCTACGGTCATAACCACGACCGCCGCCGCTTCTCCAGCCGCGACGACGGTCCCGCCGAGGGCGGCTACATGCGCGGTCGCGAACGCGAGTACGAGGTGTTCGGCGCGGAGAGCCGCATCGAGTTCGCCAACGTGCCGCTCGCCGCCGGCATTCGCCAGGATATTCAGGCCGGCATCCGCTACGAGCACCACAAACTGACGAACTGCACCAGCTTCGGCATTCCCGGCGAGGTGCTCGACGGCAGCCACTCCGGCAACTGCCGTGCCGTCGACGGCGTCGACGGGTATGTGGACGACGGCTCGATCGACAAATTCGAGGCAGATTCGTTCGCCGCGTTCATCCAGAGCGCCATTCATCTGACGCCACGCCTTACCGTGACGCCGGGCGTGCGCTTCGAGACGTACGACGTGTCGGCGTGGAATGCGTTCCCCGATGGCGGTCCCAAGGCCTCCTCGGAGCATGACCATGTGCTGCCGATGCTCGGTTTCTCGTGGGAAGCGTTGAACCGGACGACCGTGTACGGCGGCTATCACCGCGGTTTTGCTCCGCACATCGTGCGTGAGGTCGATCCCGATGCCTTCCCGCTCGGCGAGGAAGTGGGAGACAACTTCCAGATCGGCGTGCGCTCCACCGCCATCCGCGGCTTCACGTTCGACGTGGCCTACTTCCACAGCCTCATCGACGAGTACCAGCTCAAGGAGAGCTATTCGGACTCCGTCGGCGACGGCATCTACGGGCAGCTCGACGAGGTGAAGATCAACGGTGTCGAGCTTGCCGCTCGCGTGGAGAGCGCTCCCTTCACCGGCGGACCGTGGAACGTCTTCGGCGAGGCCGCGTACACCTACACGAACGGCAAGATCAAGCGCGGCATGGATGCCATCTTCGAGGATTTCGATCCTGAGGACGTCTCCGGAAACCGCCTGCCGTTCACGGTCGAGCACTTCGCGAACCTGACGGTCGGCGTCGCCTACAAGACGCTGTGGGACGCCAGCATGACGTGGACGTATCGCGGCGACTTCTTCACCAACGCCCAGAACAGCGTGCCTCTGACCTGCATCGACGACAGCGGGAACGTGGACTCCGGCTGCACGGGCGCGCTCGACGATCCCGACGAGATGGTCGGCGGCAAGGTGGACGACGTGTGGCTCCTCTCGGCGCGCGCGAACCTCAACGTCACGGATCAGCTCTCACTGTTCGTGGCGGGCACCAATCTCACCGACGAGCTCTACATCGCCGACCTTTCGGATGGTGCAAAGCCCGGTCTCGGCCGCACGATCTACGGCGGCTTCACGCTCAAGTTCGACTGACCTCACTCCCAATCTGGTCAGAACGCCCCCGGCCTCGCGGCCGGGGGCGTTTCGCATTCATGGGCGGGCAGATGGCGCTATGCCGCGGCAGCGGCGAGCGCCTGATCGAGGTCGGCCAGGATGTCGTCGATGTGCTCGAGGCCGACGGCGAGCCGCACGTAGCCGTCGGTCACACCGGTGGCCGCCAGCTCGTCGCCCGAGAGCTGGGAATGCGTCGTCGAGGCGGGATGGATGGCCAGGCTGCGCACGTCGCCGATGTTGGCCACGTGATAGAAGAGCTTCAGGGCGTCGATGAAGCGGCGTCCGGCTTCGCGGCCGCCAGCCAGCTCGAAGCCGACGAGCCCGCCCTCTCCGCCCTTCAGATACCGCTCGGCGCGGGCTCGCTGGGCGCCGGTCTGCTGCGAGGGATGGATGACGCGCGTAACTCCCGGCTGCTTCTTCAGCCAGGCGACGACGGCAGCCGCGTTCTCGCAGTGACGCGCGATGCGCAGCGGCACGGTCTCGATTCCCTGCAGCAGGAGGAAGGCGTTGAACGGCGAGAGGGCCGCGCCGAGGTCGCGCAGCAGCGTCACGCGTGCCTTGATGATGTAGGCGATGGGACCGAGGGGTTTCACGGCCTCGTTCCAGACTGCGCCGTGGTAGCTCGGGTCCGGCGTGGCGAGCGTCGGCTGGCGCACGGGATGCGCCGCCCAATCGAAATTGCCGCCGTCGACGATGACGCCGCCGATCGAGTTGCCGTGCCCACCGAGATATTTCGTCGACGAGTAGACGACGATGGCGGCGCCGTGCTCCAGGGGCCGGCAGAGCACCGGGGCGGCGGTGTTGTCGACGATCAGCGGGATACCGAGCGGGCGGCCGATCTCGGCCACCTCGGCGATCGGGGCGACCGCGAGTTTCGGGTTGGGCAACGTCTCGGCGTAGTAAGCGCGCGTGCGCTCGTCGGTGGCGCGGCGGAAATTCTCCGGATCAGACGGATCGACGAAGCGCACCTCGAGGCCCTGATCCTTCAGCGTGTTGGCGAAGAGGTTCCAGGTGCCCCCGTAGAGATCGGTGGCGCTGACGATGTTGTCGCCGGCGCGGGCGAGGTTCTGCACCGCATAGGCAGAGGCGGCCTGACCGGAGGCGAGGGCGAGCGCGCCAACGCCGCCTTCGAGCGCGGCGACGCGCTTTTCGAGCACGTCGGTCGTGGGATTCATGATGCGCGTATAGATGTTGCCGAGCTCTTTCAGTGCGAACAGATTCTCGGCATGCGCCGTGTCGCGGAACTGATACGACGTCGTCTGGTAGATCGGAACGGCCACGGCGCCCGTCGTGGGATCGGATCTCCAGCCGGCATGCAGAACGATGGTTTCCGGATGCGGTGCCTTGTTGGTGTCGTCGCTCGTGGTCACTGCCTACCTCCCTCAGTCGCGCCTTCGCTTGGTACGAGGCGGGCGCCATCATGCACGCAAGGTCTTCTAGACCAGAGCGGCGTCTGCGTCATTGGGAGTCGTGAGCCAGGACACGCCCGACCGTGCCGACCGGAGTCGGCCGGCCGCATGCGGCATGTCAGCGGAGAATGCGGCTGATGCGCCTCAGAAGTGCGATCATTCCAAAACCTATTTTGTCAAAATCAGCCGGCCGTTGGCCGTGATCCGCAGGCGATACTCCGCACCGTTGTGCACGAGGATCGCCTCGCGCGCGTCACGAAGCAGGTCGGAGACGGCGTATCTCGCGATCGTCCCCGGTCCGTCACGAAGCGGTTGCGAGTCGCTATTTCTGTTGTCGTCAGGCGGCATCGTGGCGTCCAGAAGGGGCTTTAAAGCGGTCGCCCGCATGGGCTCGCGCGGGATTCGGTCGCTTTATTGTTGACTATTTAAATCCAGATTAGTATGGTGCGCAAGTCCGCAGCATCATGCGGCTGGTGATTTTTTCGGCGGATCCTTCCGCCAAACGAGTCTTGGGGCCCAGTATCCTCCCGCACTGCCTGGGACCCCCAAGTTGGCGGCGGCGTGCCTTCCGGTTGTTCTTCCGAGACTGGATGGACGCTGCCGCCCTTTCGCTCTAGCCGCTGGCTCACTACGCTCATGACCGGCTCGCGTCGTGCGGGCGGACAGCCAGCGAAAAGGACGACCGTGATGTTCATCGCCATGAACCGCTTCAAGGTGCTCAAGGGCGCAGAAGCAGATTTCGAGCACGTGTGGCTCTCACGCGAGACGCATCTCGACGAGGTGGCGGGCTTCGTCGAGTTCCATCTGCTCAAGGGGCCGGTGCGCGACGACCACGTGCTTTACGCGTCGCACACCATCTGGCGCTCGCGTGCGAATTTCGAGGCCTGGACCAGGTCCGAGCAATTCCGCAAAGCCCATGGCGGGGCGGGCTCCAGCAAGCCGCTCTATCAGGGTCACCCCGAGTTCGAGGGCTTTGAAGTGCTGCAGACCGTGATGCAGGACGGCACGCGCCGGGACGCGGCCGAGTAGAGGCAGACGGAGATACGGGCATGGCCACAGCGCTCCACGATGCGCATCAGCGCGACGACGTCTTTCTACCGCTCACGCAACGGATGGCGATGAATGCCGACGGGGTGCTCGAGGACATCGCGCGCACGTATTGCGTCAGCACGCTCGACGTCGTGCATGCGCTTCCTGCCGCCAACCGCAAGATCGTCACGGGCGATCACCTCGAGACGATCCTCGATGATGTGACAAGCTGGGGGCCGATCCTCCTCATCGTGCATACGCCCGATCTCGTGCTCGAATGCGAGGGGCCGCTGCCGTCGGGGAGCTACGGGCGCGGATATTTCAACCTTCAGGGAGAAAGCCCGATCAGCGGGCATATCCGCGCCTCGCGCTGCCGGGAGATCGCGTTCGTTTCGAGGCCCTTCATGGGGCGGGAGTCGCGGTCGATCCAGTTCTTCAACTTCGACGGCGATTCCATGTTCAAGATTTTCGTACGCCGCGAGCAGAACCGGGACCTCGTCGCGGAGCAAGTGGCCCGGTTCGACGCGCTCAAAGCCGCGCTTTAGGAGCCTATCGGAGTTTCTCATGTGCACCAATGACCGCGCGCTCACGGATATCCGCTCGACTGACCTTGGCGAGATGGAACGCGAGTGGCTGCATCTCGTCCGCCTGCAGTGCATGAGCTACGAGCACAACCAAGCCGAAGGCTGGGACCGTGCCATGTCCCATGCCGAAGCACGCTACGGGGCGGACGACGGGCCGGCGATCGTCTCGCGCATCACCGTTCTGATCCGCGCCATGCGCGCGGAGCGGCGCGGAGGGTTCGGCTATCTGTCGCCGTTCTGCCCCAACTGCCGCCGGAACGTCACCGACGACGAGTGGGAATTGTTGACGCTCATGCAGGCGGGCTTTCGCGGCAACTCGAACGATATCGAGCACGCGGCCGCCGAGTTCGCGCGCC
>JAFKKW010000368.1 GCA_017304275.1 Hyphomicrobiales bacterium
CAAGACCAACGCCGGCAAGCAAAAGACCTGGCGCTGCGGAATGGATCAGGCTTGCTGCGTCAATCGCGCGATGGACCTGTACGTCTGCGGCTATCCGGGCCTGGGATGCCTCTAGACCAGACGGAGGCCCGGTCCATCGGCCGGGCCATACCGCTGGTTTGAACGCGGCGGGAAATCAGAGTTCCACGCGGCCGAGCGCTGTGTCGCTGTCGGGCGCCACCCACAGTGTGGGCTCGGCGTCATGGGCGGCGGCACGCGGTCCTGCGGCGTTAGCGATGCCGAGCAGGGGGCCGATGATCAGACGCAGGCCACGCACAGGACTCGTGGTTGCTAGTCGCAAGAGCTGCGTCATCGAATGCCTCTACGCAACAACAGGAAGGCCGTTGGAGAGCGGCAACGAGTTGCTCCCCAAACCCTGTCTCGCATTCTCACGATGAACGAGGTGTTAACGCGGGCCGCTCATTGCAGGGGCTCCCCGTTTACAAAGAATATAGGCCTGATCGCTTTGCCTAGGGGTTGCCCGATCTAGTTATAAATTCGGCAAGGGTTGCCATGGGATAAATTCTCGGGCGCTTCCGAAGTCGCAGGGCGGCGTAGGAGCGCGCGATCCGAGAAGCCTCGGACTGTCTGCAGTATGAGGGATGCGGGTGAGCGGGAGCAGAGCGCGCAGCCGGGACGTCGAAAACCGGCTCAAGGACATCCAGCACGAGATCCTCGTCGCGGTCGCCTCGGGCGAGCCGCTGGTGGACGTCATGACGCTTCTCTGCCGTCGCGCGGAGGAGGTGGCTCCGAACGCGATCTGCTCGATTATCGCCGTCGATTCCGAAGGGCGATTGCGCCCGCTTGCGGCGCCGGCGCTGCCGGACTGGTATTCGGCTGCGATCGACGGGCTCTTGACGGGACCCTTGACGGGTTCATGCGGCACCGCCGCTTATCTTGGCGAGCCGGTGGAGGTCGTCAACATCAGGACCGATCCGCGCTGGGCCGACTACAAGGACCTCGCCGCCAAGGTCGGCCCCAAGGCCTGCTGGTCGAGCCCGATCAAATCGCACGGCGGCCGTGTCGTCGGAACCTTCGCATTCTATTTCCGCCGCTCGCGCCCGGCGAGCCGCCTTGAAAAGCGTATCGTCGATCGCTGCGTGCACCTGTGCGCGATCGCCATCGAGAATTGGGAAGCGCAAGGACGCATCCGGCGACTTGCTTTTGAAGATCCGCTGACCGGCCTCGGCAATCGCGCCATGCTGGTCGAGGAGTTCCCGAAAATTCTCGACCGCGCGCAAGCCGCCGGCAAAGAGGTGGCGGTCTTCTACGTCGACCTCAACGGGTTCCGGACCATCAACGCGGCGCGAGGCCACAAGGTCGGGGATCAGCTACTCTGTGCGGTGACGGAGCGGATTCGCAAAGCCTGTGCGAACGCAGACCTGACGGCGCGTCTCGGGGCGGACGAGTTCCTGATCGCGAAGACGGAGGAGCACGGCGGCGCTGAGTTCGAAGCCATTGCCGCGGCGCTCAGCATGGCGCTTTCCGAACGTTACAGCATCGACGCGGCGATGGAGCTCAAGGTCGGCGTTTCGGTCGGCATTGCGCGCTTCCCTCAGGACGGCGACGATCTCGACGCGTTGATGGGACACGCCGATACCGCGCTGGGTCAGGTCAAGAGCTCGGGGCGGCCGGGGTATGCGTTTTACACGGCGAAGCTCGACGCCGAGAGACGCGCGCGGCGCGCGTTCGAGCGCGACGTGTCCGTTGCGGCCGCCGCCGGCCAGCTCTCACTCGTATTCCAGCCCCAGGCGGATGCCCATACCGGCGCCATAAAAGGGTTCGAGGCGCTGCTCCGCTGGAACCATCCCATTCACGGCTTTGTCCCGCCCGCGAAGTTCATACCCGCAGCCGAAGCGTGCGGAGCCATCGACGCCATCGGCGCGTTCGTCCTGCGCCGGGCACTTGAGCAGGCGTCCAAATGGCCGAGCCATCTGCGTGTCGCCGTGAACGTCTCGCCGGCCCAGATCGTGCTCGCAGATTTCGCCCATGTCGTCGAGCGCGCGTTGCAGGAAAGCGGCGTCGACCCCTCGAGGCTCGAGATCGAGGTCACCGAGAGCCTGTTCATCTACGATGCGGATACGGCGTTGCAGACGCTCAACAGGCTCAAGGCCCTCGGCGTGAGTGTCGCCATGGACGACTTCGGGACCGGCTATTCGTCGCTCGGCACCCTGCGGTCGTTCCCGTTCGACCGCATCAAGATCGATCGCAGCTTCGTTGGCGACATGGTCAGCAACAAGGATGCGGCCGCGATCGTCAATTCCATCATGAGTCTCGGTCGCGCCATCGGCCGGCGCGTGATCGCCGAGGGTGTCGAGACGCCTGCGCAACTCGATCTGCTACGGCGGCAAGGCTGCAACGAGGTGCAGGGGTATCTGATCGGCAAACCGCTGCCGATCGAGCACTACGCTGACGTGACGGGAGGTGCGGAGCCTCGCGGTGCCGTCAACGGCGACCGGCTGGACCCTGCGGTGACGGCTGTCGTCTAAGGACGGCTGTTGCGGCCGTCAGTCACTCTGGCCGAACGCCGCGACGCGATTGCGGCCCGACGACTTCGCATCGTAAAGCTTGGTATCGGCCCGCTGTACCAGCGAGTCCACCCCGTCGCCTGCGCGATACTGGGCGACGCCGAACGAAGCGGTGGGCTGGCCGATCTTCTGGTTGGTCTCGCGGATTGTAAGTCTTTTGCTCTCGAACTGCCGGCGAATGCGTTCCGCGATCGAGCGCGCGGCATCCTGGTCCGTCATGGGAAGAATGATGGCGAACTCCTCTCCGCCGTACCGGATCACGGTATCCGTCTCGCGCACGCCTGCTTCGATGACCCGGGCGAACATCTTGATGAGTTCGTCGCCGACCTGATGTCCGTACGCATCGTTGACGCGCTTGAAGTGGTCGATGTCGCACATGATGAGAGAGAGCGCCGTCGAATTTTGCGCGCAGGCACTGATAGCCTTTTCCATCGTGACGTCGAACTGGCGGCGGTTTCCGGCTCCCGTAAGCGGATCCTTGAGCACCGACTCCTGCGCCTGCGAGAGGCTGGCGCGCAGCGACTGGATCTGCTTGTAGGAATCTTCGAGCCGCTTGCCGAGCGTGTCGCTGGCGTTGCGCATGCGCTCGTTTTCCGCGACCAGAAGGCTGACGATGACGCGTACCTGCTCGGATTCCGGCAGGCCTGCTAGGCGCGACTGCGCGTTCGCGAGCGACTTGGCATAGCTTTCGTTGGTGGTGATGTGGGCACGGATGTTCTCGAGGACCTTTGCAAGTTCGCGCTCGAGCTTTTGTCCTGCCTTTGCGACCGCATCGCGGGATGCGCCCCCTGCGCCCGATCGGGACAGCGTGCCGGAGAGTAGTTTCGCGAGCGCGGCGAAGGTCAGGCCGATGACGCCGAGCAATGTCAATCCGATCAGCGCAAGCCCGAGCAGCGCGGCGGGATTGTAAGTGGTATCCAGCACGCGTCCGTCGGCGCCGATCTGAACGGACCGCAAGGTTCGGATCGCCGTGAGGTCAAAATCCGATGCCGCGATCAGTACCGCGAGCGCCGCAATGACGGCGGCACCACCAAGCGCCAGCGCGGCGCGTTGCACTGTAGTCAAGTCTCGCAGCGAGATCATGGGATGACACTTTGCAGAACGAAAGAAGCTGCATTCGAAAATCAAGTGGTACAACTTATGTGTCTATTCGGGATGCGATAAATAGAACATAAGTCCGATATCGACGCGTGAAACGCATGACCAGGAGGGTCGATTCCGCACGCCAGATGCGTGATCGGTCAGCGTCAGCGAAGTGAGAATAATCTGCACTTTATCGTTGCGATCTTTCGACCACGCAACGAGACGCACCCATCTCGCGCCTGGAACATATTGACAGCTTATGTGCTGTGATTCGCTTCCGGAAGGAAGTAAGGGCCGACGCGTGGGCATGGTTTTTGTCGGTCCCGAGCACATGCGTGACACGGCGCGAGCGCGGCATCGGTCAGGTCGGTGTTAGGGAACAATTCCCAGTTTGCGCGGCGCTTCCCTTTGATCTCGCTGGAGCGATGAGGAGAGCGCCCCAGCCCCTTCCCGCGTCCCTGCGGCATAGCTTCGCCGCCACGGGAAGGGAAAGGGAGCCGGGGAGGCTGCCTCCACTCAGGTCAGTGCACCGTCTCTTGCATGGCGCCGAACTTGCCGTTCTGGAAGTCCAGCATCGCCTGCTTGATCTCGCCGACCGTGTTCATCACGAACGGTCCATGCGCGACGACGGGTTCGTTGATCGGCGCGCCCGAAAGGACGAGCACGGTCGCATCGTTATTGGCCTCGAGCGTGATCGCGCCGCCGGTCGGCTCGAACGTGACGAGCTGGGCGGCCCGCACGACCTCCTCGCCGTTGACGAGCACCGTGCCGCCGAGCATTGCCAGAGCAAGCGTGTGCCCCTCGGGCAGGGTCAGCGTCGCGGTCTTGTCGCGGTTGAGGCGGACGTCCCAGATGTCGATCGGCGTGAACGTCCGTGCCGCACCGGTCCGGCCCTCGTAGTCGCCCGCAATCACCCGCACGCGACCGGCCCCGTCCGCGAGATCGACGGAGGGGATGTCGCCGTTGAGGATGGTCTGGTAGCCCGCCGCCGCGGACTTGTCCTTGGCAGGCAGGTTGACCCAGAGCTGCACCATCTCGAGCGTTCCGCCGTTGCGGGTGAACGCTTCTGAATGGAACTCCTCATGCAGGATGCCCGAGGCCGCCGTCATCCACTGCACGTCGCCGGGGCCGATCGTACCGCCGTTGCCGGTCGAGTCGCGGTGCGCGAGCTCGCCCTGGTAGACGATGGTGACGGTCTCGAAGCCCTTGTGCGGGTGCACGCCCACGCCGCGCGGCGTATCCGCCGGCGTGAAGCTGGCAGGCCCGGCATAGTCGAGCAGCAGGAACGGAGAAAGTCCGCTCCCGGCGACAGCATCGAGCGGACGGGGAAGCCGTCGCCGACCCAGTGCCCGCGCGGGGCGTTCGTCACTCCGAGGATCTTGCGCATGGGACTCTCTCCTTTCCGGCCGCGCCTGCGGAATGCAGGGGCCTCGTCTAGGACCGCGAAATGGGGATTGCGGCGCGGGTCACAAGGGGTTGCGGCAAACGCTACGTTTCCCAAGCGGCACCGGTGTGTTCGCATCCGGGCGCATGACAAACCACACCCAAAGTCACCACCTTCGCCATTCCCGCCAAGCGAGCGGAGCGAGCGCAGAGCGGGAATCCCGCGCAAGACTCCTATCGCCTTCCTGATGAACACGACATTGTTCGCTTTGACGTATCTGGACTCCGGCCTGCGCCGGAGTGACGGTTGTTTGTAGTAATCGCGCAGCCAACCCTCAAACGTCATGCCGGCGGAGGCCGGCATCCAGATACGTCCACGTAGTCGAAAGGCCTTACGCATCGCGCGGTCTCATGCGCTCTCAGCGAACCCTACGCTCGTCGCTTCGCCTGGAATGACGGAGGGATGAGGACCGTCCCGCGCGCCTTTACGGCCGATGCACATCTTTGGCGGGCTTATCCTGACGCAGCCCCTTGAAGGCCGCATGCCGCAGCAGGCCGTCGCCCGTCCAACTCCGGTATTCGATCTGCGCGACGAGCTCCGGCGCAACCCACACCACGCCGCGCCTCTGGGTCGCCGTGAGCGCACCGGCAAACGGCGAGCCTGCGCTCTTGAGCGGCTGCAGCGCGGTCCACACCCGACGCGCGGTGTCGTGCGTAAAGCCGGTGCCGACGCGACCGCGGTAGACGAGCTTGCCTTTTTCGAAGGTTCCGAGCGCCAGTGCCCCCACGGCCTTGGCATCCACGGACGACACCAGGTATCCGCCGATGACGAATTCATCGGTCTGGATGCACTTCGACTTGAGCCAGTCGCCGTTGCGCCCCGAACGGTAGGGCCGATCGACATGCTTCGACACCACGCCTTCGAGCGCGAGCCTGCAGGCTTCCTTCAGCACCGCCGCGCCATTGCCGGCGATGTGGGCGCTGTAGCGGAGATGCCTGGAGCGACTGGTCTTCATCACGGTCTCGAGCAGCTCCTTTCGCTTGAGCAGCGGCGCCTGCATGACATCGATGCCATCGAGGTGCAAAATGTCGAAGGCAATGAACACCATCTCGTCGGAGCGTCCGGATTCGAGCGCGTCGACCAGCTTCAGGAAGCTCGTCGCACCACGCTTGTCCTCGACCACCGCTTCGCCATCGATCAGCGCGGTCTTGATCTTGAGTCCCTTGAGCGCCTTGGCGATCGAGGGAAAGCGGGCCGTCCAGTCGAGGCCCTTGCGCGTGAGAAGCTGCACCGACCCGTCGGTGATACGCGCCTGCAAGCGGTAGCCGTCGAGCTTGATCTCGTGCATCCAGTCGTCGCCTTCGGGCGGCGCATCGGTGAGTGTGGCCAGACAGGGCGGAACGAAGACCGGCAGCGCGTCGGGCTTGCGTCCGGCGAGGCGGGCGCCGCCGCGGCTGCGCCGGGTCGTGGCGAGGGAACTCATGAGCGTCCGTCAGCATTCAGCATAAGCGCGTTGCGCGGGCTCGGGAAAGGGACCACCATGCCTATCGTCACCACGGCCATCATGACGTTCATCATCCTTGTCGTCATCGGCATCCTCGTCGGATTGCTCTTCAACCGGCGCGGGCGAAGCTGGCTCGGCCGGCAGGTGGCGGACGCCACCGGCGCAGGCGACGTCACATACAGCTTGGTCGGCATCGCCGGCTCGTTCATGGGCTTCCACATCGGCGTCATCCTGGGTTTGCTTCCCTCGATCATCCTCTACGTTGCGGCCATTGTCGGCGCCGCCCTGACCATCTGGCTCTGGCGCGGCCGCTAGAGCGCCTATGGTCCATTCACGAGTTTTCGGATCGCCGTCTTGAGCGGACGCGCCCCCTTGTCGTAGTCGGCCCAGGCGTTCGTCTTGGCGAGCAGCCCCGGCACCGTTCGGATTGTGAACCGCATCGGATCGAGCCCCTTGCGTACCTGCCCCCAGGTCAGCGGCATCGACACCGGCGCGCCCGCGCGGGCCCGCGGAGAGAGCGGCGCGACAGCCGTCGACATGCGGTCGTTACGCAGATAGTCGAGAAAGATCTTCCCGCCGCGCAGCGCTTTGCGCATCGTCGTCAGGTAACGATCCGGGCTGTCGTGCGCCATTGCTTCCGAGACGGCATGAGCAAAGTTTTTGGCGTCGTCCCAGGCGGGCGCATCCTTACCGCCCTTGAGCGGCACGACGACATGCAACCCTTTTCCGCCCGTGGTGCGACAGAACGGGACCAGCCCGAGGCCTTCGAGACGTCCACGCAACTCGTTCGCCGCCGCGACGACACCATCGAAGCCCACGCCCGGACCCGGATCGAGATCGAACACCAGACGGCCGGGAACGGTTGGCTCGTCCGGCGCTGAGTTCCACGGGTGGAATTCCAGCGCCGCCGCCTGCGCCATGGCGATCAACCCTTCGACGCTGTCGATCTGGATGTAGGGCTCGCGGTCGCCCGCGATGCGCACCAGCGTCACATGCTCGGACATGCCGCGCATGGCGTGCCGCTGGAAGAACGTCTCGCCGGTGATCCCGTCCGGTGCCCGGATGACGGAGCAGGGCCGGCCCGCGATATGCGGCAGCATCCACTCGCCGACCGTTTCAAGGTAGCGCGCAAGATCCGCCTTGGTGACGGCCGGCTCGTCCTTGGTCGCGGGCCATAGCACCTTGTCCGGCTTGGTGATCGTGATGCCGTGCACGGGATCGTCGCCATCCGAATGCCACACCGCATCCGGTTTGAACGCGGCGCTCTTCGCCAGCATGAATGGCTGGGGCCGTTTTCCTTTACCCGCCGCGATCTCCGCCATGCTGCGCCCCGACGCGACGGAGCGATCCTGCTTGAGGAGCGCATCCTTGTCGCCGGGCTTTGCGTACTCGTCCTTGTGCTTGATCAGCAGCCAGTTGGTGCGCTTGCCGCCGGTGCGATCGCTCTTCATGCGCACGAGCACCCAGCTCCCCTTGAGCTTGGTGCCCGCGAGCAGGATCTTGAGGTCGCCGTCGCGCAGCGCCTGCGCGGCCGGCTTGTCCCCCTCCGGCATCCAGAAGCCGCGATCCCACACCATGACGGTGCCGCCGCCGTACTCGCCCTTCGGGATCGTCCCCTCGAAGTCGCCGTAGTCGAGCGGGTGATCCTCGACCTCGACCGCGAGTCGTTTGTCGCGAGGGTCGAGCGACGGCCCGCGCGTCACCGCCCACGACTTGAACACTCCGTCCATCTCTAGCCGTAGATCGTAATGAAGCCGCGTCGCGTCATGCTTTTGAATGACGAAGCGCGGATACTCCGCCCGGCGGACGGCGTCGCGCCCGCTGGGCTCCTCGGTCCTGGTGAAGTCTCGCTTGGCGCGGTAGGTGGAAAGCTTTTTTGCGGGTCTGGCCATCTCTCATTAATCCGCGGCTCGTCGAAGCGTTTCAAACCGACGGCTGGTAAGCGTCTGTTTTTTGCCGATTACGCGGGGAGCCATGCGGCAGCGTATCTGGCTCCCGGCGTGCGCCCGGGATGACGTCATTTATTCGCGCCGGTTGCCTCCACTCTCCGTCACACCGGCGAAGGCCGGTGCCCAGACACGTCTGAAGTGGGTGTCGCCGTTTCATGTCGCCCGGAAGAGCCTCAGGCCCGCTTTTTGGTTCCGCGCGTGGATTTGGTTTTGGTACCGCTCGCCTTGGAAGCACCCTTTTCCGACGACGCGTTGACGCTGCGCTTCAGCGCTTCCATGAGATCGACGATGTTGCCGCCCTTCGGCCGGTCCTGCTCGTGGGCCACGATCTTGCGGCCCTTAAGCTTGTCCTGCACGAGGGCTTTGAGCGCCGTCTGGTAGTGGTCCTCGAACTTCTCGGGCTTGAACGCGCCTGATTTCTTGCCGATCAGTTGCACGGCGAGATCGACCATTTCCTTGTCGGGCTTGGTGCCCGGCACCTCGTCGAAGAAGTCCTCCGGCTGCCGCAGCTCCTCGGCGTAGCGCAGCATTTCCATGACCAGTCCGTCTTCGAGTGGCGCGATCGCAACCAGCCATTCGCGTCCCGAGATCGTGATTTGCGCGAGCCCGACCTTGCCGGTTTTCCGCAAGGCCTCTCGGATCACGACATACCCTTCGCCCGAAAGCTCGTCCGTCGGCGCGATGAAATAGGGCCGCTCGAAATAGCGGTAGTCGATCTCCTTGGCATCGACGAACTGCACGAGATCGATCGTCTTCTTGCTCTCGAGCTTGACCGCCTCGATATCCTCCGGATCGAGCGTAACGTAGGTGTCCTTGTCCACCTCGTAGCCCTTGACGATGTCCTTGGTGTCGATCTTGCCGATCCCGGCGACGACCTTCTCGTAATTGACGCGCTTGCCGGACGGCTTGTGGATCTGGCGGAACGAGATATCCGCCTTGGATTCGACGGCGTTGTAGATCTCGACGCCGATCGTCACCAGCGACAGTCTGAGAAAACCCTTCCAGTAGGCACGGGCCGCTTTTGGCATGACGCAACACTCAGGAGATGACTGCAGGGACCAAGATGTTGTGGTCCCGATTGACTGAGAACGCAAGATCGTGCGCTAGGGTTTCGCGAGACGCCGACGCCGCCCTGTACGGAGCGGTTAACGGAAGCTGAGGAGCGCCGTCCGGCCGTACGCGGCGATGTGTTGTTGACCCCGCCGCCACGAGTTGCGAGGCTCGTTAACCGCTTGGGGCGAGGAGGAGCAGGGATGCAGAACGCCACAGATGACCGCGCTGGCGCTGCATCTACGGATTCTGCCGAGCCGAGCCTGCACAGGGTCATGGGGCCCTGGCTGCTTCTGCTGTTCATCGTCGGCGACATCCTCGGCACGGGGATCTACGCCCTGACCGGCAAGGTGGCGAACCTCGTCGGTGGCGCGGTCTGGCTGCCGTTTCTGCTCGCCTTCGGCGTCGCGCTTCTGACCGCTTTGAGCTACCTCGAGCTGGTCACGAAGTATCCCCGCGCGGCGGGCGCTGCCCTCTACACGCACCGCGCGTTCGGCATCCATTTCGTGACCTTCCTCGTCGCCTTCGCGGTGATGT
>JAFKKW010000369.1 GCA_017304275.1 Hyphomicrobiales bacterium
GGGAGGGCATGCACGGCATTTCCGCACTCTCGTCCGCGGACAAGCTTTCCATCATCGCCGCCGATGATGCCGGCGCGCTGATGAGCAATCTCGTCAGCACCTATCTCGACGGGTTCGAGACGGCTCGCCGCTAGCCCGCTGCTGCTATTTCGATGCAGGCGCGGCGGTGGGAGCCGGAGCCGGTATGGTTCCGGTGGTGATGGGACTTGCCCCAGGCGCGGTGTCGGTGGCCACGCGGCTCGAGACCTTTACAAGCCCGAACCACCGCTCCTGCGGCAGCAGCCGATCGTTGAGGCCGGCCCACATATCGCGCGAGGAGAGGCCTGTCACGAAGGCTGTGGGCGACGGCGCCAGCCAAATCGCCAGGGCGAGGGCGCACGCCATTCCGGCGGTGGCATAGGGGTGGCGGCGATCGAAGGCTTTGAGAGCGGTTCCGAACGAATTCTTGAGCCGCCTGTCCTCCACGTCGACGGCGTAAATCTCGTCGAGCGTGAGGTGCACGAGGAAGCCGATGAACATGAAGCCGCCTGCCAGCCAGGCGACCCCCGCGTGGCGATCCAGGACATTGCCGAAGACGACGGCGGTCGCTGCCGCGGAGAAGAGCCCGGCGAGGATCGAGTGCCACGTGCCGCGATGGACGGCGAGATTGTGAAAGATGGCGTGGAGCCCGTACCGGACCAGGCCCAGCGTGCCGAGCCAAAGGAGCCACAACTCGGCGATGGAATAGCGGTCGGCGACGGTGAAGAGCACGGCAAACGAGAAGAAGATCGCCAATCCCGAGAACATGGCACGGCTCGGGCGGCTTTCCTTGAGATCGATATCGGGCAGGACCGAGCCCAGAACGCCGGCCATGGTGACCGGGATCAGGTTCTCCGGCGCGATGACGTTCGCGGCGAGGGTAAGCGTCGCGAGAGAGCCTGAGACGATCGTGCCGACGGCGATATGTGTCGTGAAGTTGGCCATGCGCGAAGCCCTCCCTGATCCGAGGCAAAGCGCCGTCGTGTCGCGGCGTGGCGCCCGCACCGTTCTTCGGACCAGATTCTCTTGCCTCGCGGGAGGCTTGCCGGGACAATCCGTGTGGATAACGATTGCTGCACGGCGCGTGTGCGCGCGGAGTGGTCACATGCCGTAAGGGGTGGCGCTTTCGATCCATCTCTGGCAGGACATCGCCGGGCGGGGCGCCGTTCGGCGGTGCTCGCGCGCGTTCCTCAATGGCCAGGTCCCGAACGTTGTCCTCTCCGTCGCCAGATCTCCGGACGACTCGGATGCTTCACCTTCTCGGTGCGGGCAGCATCGTCGTCGCGCTCGCCATCATGGCCTTGAAATATTGGGCCTTCCTCGTAACGGGTAGCGTCGCGCTCTATTCGGATGCGCTCGAAAGCATCGTCAATCTGGTGGCGGCCGTCGCGGCGCTTCTCGCTATCAACTTCAGCTCGCGGCCCGCGGATCGGAACCATCCGTTCGGGCATCACAAGGCCGAGTACCTGTCGGCGGTGCTCGAGGGTTCGCTGATCGTCGTCGCCGCGCTGTTGATCTTCCGGGAAGCCTACGACGCCTTCGTTACGCCGCGCACGATCGAGGACTTCGGGCTCGGCATGGCCATCAGCGCCGCTGCAACCGCGCTCAACGGAGGCTGGTCGGCGCTTCTGATCCGCCGCGGCCGTGCGCTCAGATCACCGGCGCTGGTGGCGGATGGCTGGCACCTTCTTACCGACGTGATGACATCAGTCGGTGTGATCGCGGGGCTGGTTCTCGCGGCCGTCACCGGGCTTACGGTGCTCGATCCGACGCTCGCGGTGGCGGTCGCATGCTACATTCTTTGGAGCGGCTCGAAGATCGTCCTCTCGTCGATGAGCGGTCTGCTCGACGAGGCCGCCGACGCCGACATCCAGGCGCGCATTCGTGCCGCGATCCAGCGGAGCGGCGATGGCGCGCTCGAAGCACACGACGTGCGCACGCGCCAAGCGGGCCGCGCCATCTTCATCGAATTCCATCTCGTGGTGCCGGGGACCATGACGGTCAACGAAGCGCATGGGATCTGCGACAGGCTCGAGGACGCGCTGGAGGCGGAGATCGAGGGCTCCGAGGTCGTCATTCATGTCGAGCCTGAGTATAAGGCCAAGAACCGTTCGACGGGCGCAATTCCTCTTTAGAGCGCGATCCGTTCCGATCGATTGCGGTCGCGCTCTATGCCTTTGATCAGGCCGACGATTCACGTTCGGACCGATGGCATCCGAAACGATCGTGCCCGACAGGCTCTTGTGTTCCGCAGGGAACAGCTTGCGGCGGCTCTGCGTGGTGCTTTCGATGCTGGCGTCTTACCGCGCGCCGTCGCTCCGGAAAGAGCGTGGCGACTGCGCGTTGCATGAGACCCTGTTTGGCAAAACCGGTGACCGACGCTTAACGTTGCCATGGACTGCGGTCGTTGCCGGTCTAGGGATACGATCAGCGGTCTGCTATATTCAAGGAATTCTTGGGTCGCGCCGCTTCTCCAGGGTTCTGCACCCGGCGAAGACCCCGATGAAGGATGGCTGACATGAAATCGCCTTCGGCTCTTCCGGCTTTCGCCGCGCTGCCAACGCTCTTATACTCCGGTCTGCTCATACTCTCCGCGTCGAGCCTCCAGGCGGCGCCTCGAGACCCGATCGGCTCGGCGCTGGTCGTCGTCAATCTGGTTACGGCCGAGTACAACCGGGATACTCGCACGCTGCAGAACGGCGACCGAGTGCACCAGGATGAGATGATCGAGGTCGGCAACGACGCATCGAGCGAGCTCAAGCTCGACGACGACACCAAGCTGGCACTCGGCCCGGGATCGAACCTCAAGCTCGACAAGTTCGTGTACGATCCGGAGAAAACCAAGGGCTCGATCGTTCTCGACCTTGTCAAAGGCACGTTCCGGTTCATGACGGGCGTCGCCGAGAAGCCGACTTACGTCATCAAGACGCCGTCCGCCGCGATCACGGTGCGTGGCACCATCTTCGACGTCTTCGTGCAGGAGAACGGCCCGTCGTGGCTGCTGCTGATCGAAGGCGCGGTGCGGGTCTGCAACGAGCGAGGAACGCAGTGCCGGGATCTCACCGAGCCGGGCAAGCTGATCCGCATCTCGAACGACGGCAACGTTGCCCCGCCGACCAAATGGGCGTCGCTGGAGGGGAAGAACGACAAGCCTTTCGACGACGCATTTCCATTTGTCGGCAAGCCGCCGAGCATCGATCCGACGCCGGTCCTGACGCGGGACATCATCATTCTCGGGAACCTTCCCGACGACGACAAGCCGAAGGAGGTCGAGAAGCCGAAGAAGCGCACGGAGACGACGCGGCCGACCAAAAAGAAGACAAAGAAGACAGAAAAGACAGAAAAGACCAAGCCCAAGAAGAAGCGCACGGCTTCGAGCAAGGATGATGACGCGGTTTCGCGCGGCGTCGGTACGGCAATCGGAATTGGGATCGGCCTCGGGATCGGCAAGATCGGCGGCGGTGGCGGCGGACGGCACCACGGCGGCGGCGGATCGACCGGAGGCCGGCAGAGGTACTAATCGTTGGTCCGGCTGATGCCAGCAGCGTAGTAGTCGAGGAGGCCATCGAGCGGTAGCGCGGTCAGTTCGCGCGCGGCCGTGCGGCACGCATCGATCTCGGTCGCGGCTGCCTTCCAGTTCTTGTCGTTCAGCGCGGACTGCAATGCAGCGTAGTGTTTGGACAGCGTCGCAAATCCGGGTGCGGTTGCGACGGCTTCATCGCCGATGAGTGCGAACAGGCGCTCGGGGCGCTCCTTTCCGCGCAGGCGGGCGGCGGTTTCGATCTCGAGAAATGCAAAACCCGCGGCTTCTTTGGCCGTTCGCTCCCCGGCGATGATGGGGGCGCCGTAGATCTTGGTCGTGTCCTCGATGCGGGACGCGACGTTGACCGCGTCTCCGAGCACCGAATAGTCGAAGCGCTGGGGCGATCCGACGTTGCCGACGCAGCACGGACCGGTGTTGAGGCCGATGCCGATGCGGATCGGCCGATGCGGTTCGCCGGCTGCCGCCTTCTGAGCCGCATCCTCGCGGTTCAAGCGGTCCATCTCGGCCTGCATGGCGAGCGCTGCGCGGCACGCGCTGGCCGCATGTGCAGGCTCGAGGATCGGCGCGTTCCAGAACGCCATCACCGCGTCGCCCATGAACTTGTCGATGGTGCCGCGGTGATCGAGGATGGTCTCGGAGAGCGGCGTAAAGAGCCGGTTGACGAACCGGATCAGCGTCTCGGCGTCCATGCCCTCGGAGAGGCGCGAAAAGCCGCGCACGTCGGCGAATAGCAGCGTGACGTCGCGCGTCTCGCCGCCGAGCTTCAAGCGTGACGGGTCGGCGGCCAGCTCCTCGACCAGCGGGGCTGCGAGGTAGTGGCCGAAGGCGCGCTTGACGCGGATGCGGTCGGTCTCGGTCTTGATGAAGGACAGCAGCGAGCCAGCGAGATAGACCGCGAGCACGGACAGCGCCGGATAGACGGGATCGAAGAGGAGGCCGGCCTTCGCGAAAGCGATCCATGACCCGGCGCTTACGCTCGCGATGGCGACCGCGCCGATGGCGGCGGCCATGAGCGGGCCCGAGCGGCGGATCAGTCCCGCGACGAGAGCGCCGGCGGCGAGGAGAAACAGGATCTCGGCGCCGGTGGCGAGGGCAGGGCGGATCAGGTGCTCGCCGGACAACATCTGCTCGATGGCCTGCGCGTGAACCTCGACGCCGGGCACGGAGGCCGCGAGCGGTGTCGCCCGGAGATCGAGAAGGCCCGTGGCGCTGGCGCCGATCAAGATATGCCGGCCGGCGAAATCCTTTGGATCAAACGTTCCGTCGAGAATTTTGTGGGCGGACACGGAACGTCGCGGATCGTGGCGCGCGAAGTTGAGCCAGAGCTGGCCGTCGCCTGCGGTCGGCAGAACGATGTCGCCGACGCGGACCGTCTCGACACCGGTCTGCTGGCCGAAGGCGCGCACGCCGCTGCCGCCGGACGCGCGGACGAAAGCGGTCGTCTCGCCCATGCCGGTGCGCAGCGCCTCGAGCGAGAGGGTCGGGACGAGCGTGTCGTGCAACGAGACAAGCAGCGGGACCTGGCGCACGATCTGGTCGGCGGCGGGCAGCCAGTTCACGGCGCCGTTGGCGGCGGATGCCTCCGCGAGCACGGGCAAGGGCTCGATGGCGCCCGCAAACGCCGGCACGAACAGACGCGGATCGTCGCCCGCAATCGCAAAGCTCGCCTTGGGCGGGCGGGGCTTGCGCGCGCTCGATGCGTCGCCGGCGATGCCGAGCACGACCGGTATTCGCGTCATGGCGCGGGCGAGGACGGCGTCGTTCGACGGCAGGGTTGCGAGCTCCGCCACGATGGGGGCGAGCTCGCTGCGGAGGTGGACTTGCCGGGAGAGGGATTCGGGTGACAGCCGGTCTGGCTCGGCGAGGATGAGATCGATGGCGACGGTCTTTGCGCCTGCGTCGGCGAGGCGCTCGATGATGCGGGCCAGCTCCGAGCGTGGCCAGGGCCATTGGCCGACTTTCGCGAGGGATGCTTCGTCGATGTCGACGATGCGGACCGGGAAGGACGGGTCCGCCTCGCGCGGCTTTAGGTTGAGGTAGCTGTCGAAGATGGAGAGGCGCAGGCGTGCGACGGGACTCGGGTCGAAGATGCGCAATGCCAATGCCAGGGCCAGGACGGCGGCGGTGACGACGAGATGCAGCGGGGGGCGGATGAAGGTCATGACGTTGTTGCTCAGCTGCTCGCCGTCGAAGGCGAAGCTAGCCTTGGCTCCGGCGGTGAGCAAGGATGCTCAGGAGCGCAATGGGTGAGGGTCAATCGAACATGGCTTTCGACGAGGCATTGGCCGCTCGTTTGCGGAGGATACTTGCCGCTCGCACGGGTATCACCGAACGGAAGATGATGGGCGGGCTTTGCTTCATGGTCGGCGAGCATATGTGCTGCGGTGTCCTCGGATCAGCTCTCATGGTTCGCGTTGGACGGGATGCGCAGGGTGAGGTGCTCCGGATACCTCACGTCCGGAAAATGGAAATGTCGGGCCGGCAGGTGTCCGGCTTCATCCTCGTGGACGCGGCCGGCCTGCGCTCCGATGCTGCGATTTCGAAATGGATCGAGCGCGGAATCGCGTTCGCGTCGACGCTGGCGCCCAAACGTCGCTGAGCGTTCGGTCCAGCCGGAAGACTCAAATCACGACGGTGGCCTTTTGGCCCATCGCGGCCTGGACGGCGCGCAGCGGCCGTGCCGCCTTCCAGACGTTCTCGATGCGGAACTGCTCGTGGCCGCCGCCGAAGATCGACACCTTGGCCTCTATGTCGCTGGTGCCGAGGCCGAGGAAGCCGAGCGCCAGGATCTTGTGGGCGATGATGTCATCGCTGTACCGCGTGAGGCGGACGTGCAGCGCCGACCAGCTTTCGGGAGCGCGGCCGAGCGCGGCTCCGAACAGGTGTACGTGTTCCACCTGCGTGCCGCGCACGCGCCAGTAGCTCAGGCGGTCAACGATGAAGACAATCACGAACCAGACGACGAAGAGCACCGTGGACAGCAGGAGATAGAAGGCGAGGTTCATGTGCAGCAGCAGCGACGGCGGCGTCGTCCAGAGACCCGGCATGGTCATGACGAAATAGGTGGCGACGGCGGCGCCTCCCAGGAGCAGGAGCAGCAGCAGGGCGTGGACACCGCGGGCGCGGACCGACGTTGCGACGATGACGAGCAAAAGGAGGAGCGTGAAGGATAGGCCGACCCAGGGGCTGGGGTGAATGAAGAGCGGCTTGGCGCCCTCGCCGATCGTGAGCCTGTCGCCCTGGACGTAGGTGAGGCCGGCACAGACGAAGCCGTAGGCCCAGACGACCCACCAATAAATGATGGGCGAGTGCGCATAGATGCGGATTTCCTGGCTTCCCGGCGCCGTGGACGCAGGGCCGGTGGCTTGATCCGGCGAAACCATTGAACAGCTCCCCTCGACTTTTGGCCGAACTGTCGCACCGGGTTCCGTGGACTGTCAATGCGAGCCCAGATGCGGGACGCGGTTAACGATACGGCTCAGGGCTTCTCTGCAACGGTTGCCCAGAGGTCGTAGTCGTCGGCGACATCGACGCGTGCTTTCACAATGTCACCGGGCTTCAGCGACGGCTCGCCGTTGAGGAACACGCTGCCGTCGATCTCGGGGGCGTCCCACTTGGAGCGGCCGGTGGCGCCGTCCTCATCCACCTCGTCGACGATGACGTCGATCGTGGTGCCGACGCGCGCTGCCAGGATCTCGCGGGAGACCTCCTGCTGCACGGCCATGAAGCGGTGCCAGCGTTCCTCCTTGACCTCCTCGGCTACGGCGCCCTCGAGCTCGTTGGCCTTGGCGCCGGAGACGGCCTCGTACTTGAAGCAGCCGACGCGGTTGAGCTTGGCCTCGCGCAGCCAGTCGAGCAGGAATGAGAAGTCCTCCTCGGTCTCGCCCGGAAAGCCGACGATGAAGGTCGAGCGGACGGCGAGGTCGGGGCAGACTTTGCGCCAGTTGGCGATGCGCTCGGCGGTCTTCTCCTGGTGCGCGGGGCGGCGCATGGCCTTCAGCACCCTTGGAGAGGCATGCTGGAAGGGGATGTCGAGATAAGGAAGGATCTTGCCCTCGGCCATCAGCGGGATCACGTCGTCGACATGCGGATAGGGGTAGACGTAGTGCAGCCGCGTCCAGACGCCGAGCTCGCCCAAGGCGCGGGAGAGGTCGAGAAACTTCGCTTTCAGCGGTGCGCCTTTCCAGGTGCTTTCCGCGTATCTGATGTCGAGACCGTAGGCGCTGGTGTCCTGGCTGATGACGAGCAGCTCCTTGACGCCCGCTTTGACGAGGCGCTCGGCCTCGCCCATCACGTGGTTGGCCGGGCGGCTCGCGAGGTCGCCGCGGATCGAGGGGATGATGCAGAACGTGCAGCGGTTGTTACAGCCCTCGGAGATCTTCAGATAGGCGTAGTGGCGCGGTGTGAGGTGCAGGCCCTCGGGCGGCACGAGGTCGAGGTAGGGGTCGTGCAGTGGCGGCACGGCGTCGTGCACGGCGGAGACGACCTGCTCGTACTGGTGCGGGCCGGTGACCGATAGCACGCCGGGATGAACCTCGCGGATGCGTCCTTCCTCGACGCCCATGCAGCCGGTGACGATGACGCGGCCGTTCTCGGCCAGCGCCTCGCCGATGGCGTCGAGGCTTTCCTGCTTGGCGCTGTCGAGGAAGCCGCAGGTGTTGACGACGACGACGTCGGCGCCGGCGTAGTCGGGGGCGACCTGATAGCCTTCGGCGCGCAGCTTGGTGATGATGCGCTCGCTGTCGACCAGGGCCTTCGGGCAGCCGAGCGAGACGAACCCGACCTTGGGGACGGGTTTCGCTTCCCGGATCGCGGGGGAGGACGAGAGGCTGGTCGTGGTTTTTGCGGTCATTCCGGACCTTGAAGCTAGGGAAGCGGCCTTCTAGCACAGGTCGGGGTGCGGAGAAGCCCCGATGCAACTCGGCCGCAGGTTCAGGGCCCCGCGTACCTTATGAGCAGGGCCAGGGCCGACGTGATGCCGAGAACGGCCGGAATGTCCCATCGGCGCCAGAAGATTAGGGTGGCCGCAACGGCTGCCAAGACCACGACGCGCCCGTCGACGGACGAGAGCGCGGGGGTCCAGAGTTTCAACGGGCCGATCTCTCTCAGCGTTACGCTGGTGAAGAAGACGTGGAGGGCGAACCAGACCGCCAGGTTTAGGATCACGCCGACGGCGGCGGCGGTGATGGCGTGGAGCGCGCCTCTCAAGCGCGGCTGGCGCGTGATCCAGTCGATGTAGGGGGCGCCTGCGAAGATCCAGAGGAAGCACGGCACGAACGTTGCCCATAGCGCGACCAAGGCACCGAGCAGCCCCATGAGAAGCGGCGGTCCTCCGCCGTTACGGTAGGCGGCCAGGTAGCCGACGAACTCGGTCACGAGGATCAGAGGACCGGGCGTGGTCTCGGCGAGGCCGAGGCCGTCCATCATCGCGGTCGCGTCGATCCAGCCGTAGCGCGCGACGACGTCCTGTCCCAGGTAGGCGAGCGCGGCATAAGCGCCTCCGAACGTGACGATGGCGAGCTTCGAGAAGAGCACGCTCAACTGGGACAGCACGTGGTCGCGTCCGAACGCGGCGACGATGCCGGCGAGGGGCACGAACCAGGCGGCGAGCCAGAGGGTAACTGTGCGCAGTGTCCGGGATGGCGCGATCAGAGGGGGTGCAGGGGCGCTCTTCGCCGAGAGCGCCGCGCTCGGGACATGAAAGAACCCGAACAGCGCAGCGGCGAAAACGATCAAGGGAAACGGCAAGGCAAAAAAGAAAATGGTGACGAACGAAAGCGCGGCGATGATCCAGTGCACGCGGAGCGTCAAGGCGCGGCGCGCGATGCGCAGCAGCGCCTCGACGACGATGACGAGGACGGCGGCCTTGATGCCGAAGAAGAGCGCTTCGACCAGCGGCACGGTTCCGAACGCGGCATAGATCATCGATAGAGCGAGCACGACCAGCGCGCCCGGCAGGACGAACAGCAGGCCTGCTGCGAGGCCGCCGGCGAAGCCGTGCAGCCGCCAGCCGACGTAGGTCGCGAGCTGCATGGCCTCGGGGCCGGGCAGCAGCATGCAGAAGCTCAGCGCGCTCAGATAGTGCGGCTCGTCGAGCCACTTCTTCTCGTCGACGATGATCCGATGCATCAGCGCGATCTGCGCGGACGGGCCGCCGAACGACAGCAATCCGATGTGGGCGAAGGAGCGGACCACCTCGTGGAAAGACGGTGCGGATGCAGTTTCCGGCGCGGATTTGACCGGAACGGGTGTTTCGCCAGGCATCGTTACTCCTTCGACCGGCTGGCCGTTGGAGCGACGCTTGGGCGAGGTGCCTGATGGGGTGGCCGCTGTGAAAGCCCCAGGCAGTAAACCAAAAGTCTATGCCGGCGGTCGGACCTCATTTCAGGGAAAAATCGCGATTGGCGGACATCACTTTGCGGCGCGCTCCTGGTCTGATTTGACCGAACGTACGCGCGCTTTCGAACGCGATCGTGAC
>JAFKKW010000370.1 GCA_017304275.1 Hyphomicrobiales bacterium
CTGCATAGATCATCCTCCGCACTTGTTGCCATCTCAAGACATGTAGGTGCCCGGCATGGCCGCGCAACGGCCGTTGTGCGGCGAAAATCTTACAAAATATTCAAATCGTTGCAGATTGTTGCAATAGACCTCACGCCGGCTGGATGTTTCCCTCGGCTCTGTGGCACTGTCCGTCCAATGACGGACAAAATCGATAGCGAAGCGAAGGGACCACGGCCGGCAGGCGCGCTGTCGCGCACGCTCTACGCCCTGCTCCTGCTTTGCGGCTTCGTCGGCTTCGCTGCCCACGCCGCCGACAAGCGTGTCATCGCAGCGCCGGCATCGCTTCCGGCGAGCGAGATCGCAGCGCCGCCGGGGCTGCCGGAGGTCGGCAAGTGGATGTTCGACCGCGACGGGTCGATCGCGCATTGGCTCGGACAGATGGTCGGCGGCAAGAAGCTCCACGAGCCGATCAACGTCATCCTGATCGACGCCGGGTCGGCGAGCCCGGACCAGGCGCGGGCGCGACTGACCAAGGCCGCCAAGGCTGCGGGTTATCCGGTGCGCATGGGACACTCGACCGGATACCGCGGGTTCATCGGCGGGGAGCTCTACAGCCAGCTTCCGCAGGGGCGGGACGATGCCTTCTCCAACCGCATCTTCGAGGAGACGAACAACCACGGGCGCATCTTCGGCCCATCCGCGTCCGGAAGCGGCTATGTGTTCATCGGCGCGTTCAGCCGCGAAAGCGTGGACCTCGTTCGCGATCCGCCGCACCGGTATGCCTCCTTCAACAGGGCGCGGGACGACGTCGCGAGGGCCCTTGCGGACCGCGGCGGGTTTCAGCACTCTGGCACGGCGTTTCTCGACAACGCGATTTCCAACGACCCGCACGTCACGACCGGAGATCATGACGGGCATGCCGTCATCCTGACATTGAAATGAAACCCATGCTCACCGGCTTCGAGCCGCGCCATCACAAGGTCATCTCGCGGGCCGCGTTTGCGAAGCGGATGCTGCTGGCGATCGGCCTTTGGGGCGCGCTCACGTTCGGCGGGCTCGTCATCGGCATGGTCGGTTATTCCCTCACCGAGGGCATGGGGCTTGCGGATTCGTTCGTCAACGCGGCGATGATCCTGTCCGGCATGGGGCCTGTCGATACGCTGCACACGACGGCGGGCAAGGTGTTCGCCGGGTTCTACGCGATCCTCTCGGGTCTCATCATCGTCATCGGCGCGGGCTTCGTGCTGGCGCCGATCGCGCACCGCATGCTGCATCGGTTTCATGTCGAGAGCGGCAGGGAGGACTAGGTTGGCGCTGCGTGTCTATCTGGCAGGGCCGGAGGTCTTCTTTCCGAATGCGCGTGAGCAGGGCGAAGAGAAGAAACGCATTTGCGCCGCACACGGCTTCGAGGGCGTCTATCCGCTCGACAACGAGATCCGGGACGCCGCGCCGCTGCACCCGGAGGGGCTCGCGCAGGCCATCAGCCACGGCAACGAGCGGCTGATGCGCGGCGCCGATCTCATCATCGCGAACTGCACGCCCTTCCGCTCGGTCAGCATGGATGCGGGCACCGCCTACGAAATCGGCTTCATGCGCGCGCTCGGGAAGCCCGTGTTCGGTTATTCGAACATCGCGGCACCCTATGCGGCGCGCGTGAGGGCGACCCCGGACGCGGCGCAGGCGGCCTGGTGCACCGAGACGCGGCGCGCCGATGTCGAGGACTTCGGGCTTGCGGAAAACCTCATGATCGCCGTGGCCGTGCTGGACACGGCGGGGCGTTTCGTGGTGCGGGACGTGGCGGCCGATCGGGTGCTGTCGGATCTTGACGCGTTTCGCGATTGTCTGGCACTGGCGCAGCGCGTGCTCGCCGCGGGCAGCGTCTGAAGCGCGGCCAGAGCGAATTCCATACGGATCTGTAAGTTGACTTTCGATGTCATGATATTGATATCGCAAGAGCGCAGCGCGGCCATCGCGCCCCTTTGGCCGCGGTCCTCTATCATTGTCGGGAGCTCCGGTCTCAATGCTCGTTTCTATGACCTCCACGATCAACCGCAGGTGGTCGCCCCTTCTGCCAGTGGCGCTTGCCGTCTTGGGATTTGGATTGGCCGCCGGATCGCCCCGCGCACTGGCTGCGGAGCTTGCGGTCGAGATTTCGATCAAGGACCACAAGTTCCAACCTGCGACCCTGAATGTTCCCGCCGGCACCCCGATCAAGCTCACCGTTCGAAACCTCGACGATACGGCTGAGGAATTCGAGAGCTATGAGCTCAAGTTCGAGAAGGTTATCGCCGGAAAACAGACCGCCGTCGTGCGCTTGAAGCCGCTCGAACGGGGCACTTATTCCTTCTTCGGCGAGTATCACGCGGATACCGCCACGGGCGAACTGATCGCGGAATAAGCGGATGCTGGCCGCGCTTGTCATCGTTTTTCGCGAGGTGCTCGAGGCTGGTCTCATCGTCGGCGTCGTTCTCGCCGCTTCGCGAGGCGTCGCGGGCCGCGGCCGCGCGGTCGGCCTCGGTATCGCCGCCGGTATTGCCGGATCGGTTCTTGTCGCCGCGTTCGCGTCGCAGATCTCGAACGCATTCGACGGCCGGGGTCAGGAGTTGTTTGCGGCCGCTGTGCTTGCACTCGCCGTCGCGATGCTTGCCTGGCATGTCGTTTGGATGAGCGAGCACGCCCGCGAGTTAACGCAGCGGATGCGCGCGCTCGGGGCAGCGGTCGGCTCCGGCGCGCGATCCGTGGCCGCGATCGGTCTTGCGACCTTCTCGGCGGTCATGCGCGAGGGGAGCGAGGTCGTGCTGTTCCTCACCGGCATTGCCATGCAGCCGGCAGAGACGGCAGCGGGTATCGTCGCCGGGTCCCTGGCGGGGCTCGCGCTCGGGGCCTCGGTGTCGGCCGCCCTCTACCTCGGGCTTTCCGCAATTCCATTGCGGCGACTGTTCTCCGTCACGGGTATACTCGTGACGCTGCTTGCCGCCGGGCTTGCGGCAGAGGCCGTGCATCAAATTTCGAACGCCGGGCTTGTGCCCGGCTGGCTCGACGTAACGCTATGGGATAGCTCGTGGCTGGTTTCGGAATCGGGCCCCATCGGACGCCTGCTCGCTATCCTGGTTGGCTATCGGGATCACCCGACGCTGGCCCAGCTTGCCGCGTACGTCGGGACGGCGGTCACGATCTTCACGCTGTCCCGTTCCGTGCACCGACGGCCGGCAGCGCTGGCGGTCGGCAGGGGTTAGTCGGGAACCAGCACCAGCGCGCCGGTCAGATCGCCGCGGCGGAGGCGGTCGAGGGCCTCGTTGGCTTCGCTCAGCGGCAGCGCGGTGGTGTGCGTCTTGACGGGAATGCGGGGCGCGAGGGCGAGGAACTCCTCGGCATCCTTGCGCGTCAGGTTGGCGACCGAGCGCACGATGCGCTCCTCCCAGAGGATGCGGTACGGCATCGACGGGATGTCGCTCATGTGAATGCCGCCCAGCACGACGACTCCGCCTTTCCTCACCGCTTCGAGCGCAAGCGGTACGAGCGCGCCGACGGGGGCGAAGACGAGCGCCGCATCGAGCGGCACGGGTGGCGTTTCGTCCGATCCGCCAGCCCAAACGCAGCCCAGTTCGCGCGCGAACGCCTGCGCCTGCGTATCGCCGGGGCGCGTGAACGCGTAGGCGGCCATGCCTTCGTGGCGCGCGATCTGGGCCACGATGTGCGCGGCGGCGCCGAAGCCGTAGATGCCGATGGTGCGGCACGGGCCCGCCATGCGCAGCGTGCGATAGCCGATGAGCCCCGCGCAGAGCAGCGGGGCGGCCTTGACATCACCGAGACCCTCCGCAATCGGGAAGCAATAGTCGGCGTCGGCAACCGCATACTCTGCGTAGCCACCGTCGATCTGATAGCCGGTGAAGCCGGGGTGGTCGCAGAGGTTCTCGTGCCCCGCGCGGCAGTAAGGACACGCGCCGCAGGTGTGGCCGAGCCAGGGGATGCCGACGCGGTCGCCCGGCGCGAAGCGCGTCACGCGGGCGCCGATCCTGTCGACCCGCCCTACGATCTCGTGGCCGGGGATGATCGGCAGCTTGGGCTCGGTCAGATCGCCGTCCGTGACGTGCAGGTCCGTGCGGCAGACGCCGCAGGCGGCGACCTTGATGCGGACTTGCGACGGTCCCGGCTCCGGACGCGGCACCTCGGCGAGCCGCAGCGGCGTTCGGGGTGCATCGAGGAGCATGGCTTTCATGGTGGCAGGCATCGGGACTTCCTCGGTCGGAACCTTGCCGGAACCGTCGTATTGTCCACTATGGCGCCGCCTGCTGCATTGATCGAGATCCGCGGAGTCGCGGATGTCGGCTGCCATCGGAGGACATGATGACGCTCACGCTTACGTCGCCCGCCTTCAGCGATGGCGAGGCCATTCCGGCCAAGTATACCTGCGAGGGCGACGACATCTCGCCGCCGCTGGCGTGGAGCGGCGTGCCGGCCGGCACGCAGAGCCTGGTTCTGATCGTCGACGATCCGGACGCTCCCGACCCCGACAAGCCGCAGCGCGTCTGGGTGCATTGGGTGCTCTACAATCTTCCTCCCGACGCGGGCGGGCTTGCCGAGGGCATCGTGGAGCGCGATCTGCCGATGGGCACGGAAGGCGGTCTCAACGACTGGAACCGCACCGGTTTCGGAGGCCCCTGCCCGCCGATCGGCCGGCATCGCTACTTCCACAAGCTCTATGCGCTCGACGTGCGCCTCAAGGGGCTCGCCTCGCCGCGCAAGGCGCAGGTCGAGGCGGCGATGGAGGGTCATGTGCTGGCGCAAGCGACCCTGATGGGCACCTACATCAAAGCTGGCTAGCGCTGCTCCCTGCACCCGTGGTGGCACGCAGGCGCTCGGCCTCCCACTTGTCCCAGCGTGCCTGCTCCTCCGGCGAGCACCACACGTTGCCGTAGAAGCCGAAGAACCCGTTGTAGCGCGTGCAGTCCTTGGGCGGCTGCTGCGCGGCCTCGGCCGGCGCGGAGGACGCGGGAGGCTGCGCCTCCTGAGCCGCGGCGACCGCGGAAAACGCGAGCGTTGCGACGGCGGCGATTCCGGCGCCAGTCATGCATCGGGTCATTGTGGTCCTCACGGGCTCGATCCCTGGATTCGATTGTCGCAATTTTGGCGGCGCGTGTCGATGCAGGGACGCGAATGATCCGCAAGGATGCGCATTCAATGCGGTGAACAATCCGTTTCTCCAGGCTCCTGAGTTTTAAGGACTTTGTTTCCCCTCTCTCAACAAGGCGCTCCTAGGTTCCTCCACTTGTTGCAGCGCAAACGGAGGGGAAGGGGATGAGGGACGGCAGGGCTGACGCGGCTTCCGACGGCTTCACGCTCGCACGCTGGGTGGGGCTCGCCATCGTGCTGCCGGCGCTGATCGCCGTCACGCTTCTCGGGAAGGACACCCTGATGGTGGTCGAGCGCATCAACGATGCCGCCCTCGAGCGCGATGCGACGGCGATCGACCGCGGCCTCAAGATGCTCGGAGAGTTGAATGGCTCGGAGGTGCTGTCCCGCACCATGCAGGCGACTGCCTTCCGCCATGTGGCTCCGGACAAGCGGACGGACTGGATTCGCGAAAACTTCGGCTCCCGCGCGCTGACGCCCGACGGCGTGCAGCAACTCGTCATCGTCGATCCCGATGGCCGGGTGAGCTTCTCGAGCGACAACGACGGCGCGCCCCAGCACCAGCGTGTGGCCGGACTGCTTGCCGCATCCCGGGATCTGATGGAGCGCGCGCGCGAGCTCTACCGTTCGGTGCACACGTCGCAGGCTGCGCTGAAACCCGGCAGCCTCAGCGACGGCCTGTTCGCGACCGATATCGTCAAGGTCGATGGTGTGCCGATGATGGTCACCGCAACGCCCTTTGCGCCGGAGCCCAAAGAGTACGAAGCTCCCGCGGCGCCGACGCTGCTGCTCGGCGTGCAACCGCTGTCCGGGGAGCTGCTCAGCAAGCTCGAGGCGCTTTCCCATACGCGCGGGCTCAAGCTCGTGTCCGACCCGCAAGCGTCACCGGCGGAGCCGCCGCCGCGTCCGATCCTGGATGCGCAGGGCAACATCGTGAGCTACGTCACCTGGACCTTCTCGCCGCCCGGGTACGCGATCCTGAAGGCGGCGCTGCCGGCGATCGCGCTGTCGCTGGCCGTGATCGCGTTCATGACCCTGCTCGGCGCCACAACCGTGCGCCGGCTGACGCGGAAGCTCGCCGAGAGCGAGCAGGCCGCGATCCACAGCGCGCACCACGACGCGGCGACCGGACTCGCCAACAGAGGCTGGTTCATGCGCGTGTTCGAAAGCGTGATCGCGTCCGAGGAGAGGACGCGTGCGACCTATGCCGTGCTGCTGATCGACTGCGATCATTTCAAGACCATCAATGACACGCTGGGCCATGCCGCGGGTGACGCCGTGCTGTCGGCCATCGCAAACCGGCTGAAAAGCTTCGGCAACCGGATCACGATCGCGGCGCGGCTCGGCGGCGACGAATTCGCCATCGTCACCGCTCCTCTCGCAGACATGGACGACGCCGCCCAGCAGGTACAGGATATCCAGGACGCGCTGACGGCATCGGTGCTGTTCGAGAGCTATGTCATCCTGGTCGGCGTCAGCGTCGGGGCGGCGGTGTTCGAGGCGCCCTCGACGCTCACGATCGACACCTGGCTCGCGCGGGCCGACATGGCGCTCTATCGCGCCAAGCGTGACGGGCGGGGCTGCGCGCGGATCTACGACGCGACGATCGACACCGGCACGCTGCCTCTGATCCCGAGCACACGCCATCCTGCCAACGATCGCCTCACGAAGCCCGAGCAGGCGGCGTAGCGACTTCGCTGGAGCCAGAGACTGCTCCCGTCATGTGTCCGTGCATGCGGGCGAAGCGTGCGACGGACGATTCAAAGCGATAGGGAGTGTTGCGCTGGATTCCAGCTCCGCGCTCCGCGGCTCGAGGCCGGGGGGCGCTTGGCGGGAATGACGGGTCGGGCGGTGCTAGTGTCCCGATTCCGAAGTTCGCCAGAGTTCGCGGCTAGGCTCAGGAGCGAACTTCGGAATTAAAAGGGACACTAGAATCATAGACTTGCTAGTGTGATTCAGATCGAGAAATTCGCGCGCGACCGCGCTGCTTGATATGGCGAATTTCTCGATCATCACACTAGCGGTCGATGCGCGAGATCTTCGAGCCTTCGAGGGTCAGGTTGTACATCAGGCCCTTCTGATCGAGGATGAAACCGATCACCGGCTTCTTGATCTGGTTGGTGTCGATGGCGCCGCCGACGCCGATCGTCACCAGCGCAACAGATCCGTCGACGCCCACTTTCCAGCCGTGCTTGCGCTGGAAGCTCGCGAGCGCGTTCTCGGTCATGAAAAGGATGATCACCGTCCGCGCCTGAACGCCGAGCTGGAAGCCCACCGACGCGGAAACCGTGTTGTAGTAGCCTTCGGTATAGCCGCCGCGGCGCAGGGCGCCCTCTCCGTACTCGCCGCCAAAGCCCATGCCGGCCTTCACGACGGAGGGAAATACGAGCACGGCCGCCGCATCGCGCACGAGACCACGCGCGCCAGGCACCGTGCGATAGAACCTCTGCAACGCCACATCCACATCGGCGTCGATCTCGTAAGCCGAGCCGGCACGCGTCTCGCGCGGCGCGCCCACCATGAGCGCAAGCGCAACGAGCACGTTGAGCAGAATCGTTTTCGACGACATTGGACGTCCCCCAAGAGCGACTTCGACGCGACTCGCTCCCAAACGAGTCGAAGGTTCTGCATCATCTATCGAAAACAATGGAGCGAATGTGGCGTCGCGGCCCCCGACCCCGATCATTCCGTAGCTGGACGGAGGATTTGCCTGTCTTAGCAGAAGATACAGGCGTCGCACATGGAACGTGCCTCGGCGATGTGGGCGTCGAGGATACGCGTGTATTCGGCCATTTTGGGCTTCTGGCTGTCGCAGAGGGTCTTTTTCTTCTCGGGCTCGGCGAAGGCCGTCTCCCAGGCTTTCACGTACTCCGCCTTCTTGGAGCGGAATACAGAAGCGACCTTGCGCAGGGAGGTGACCTCCACGCACGGACTGACGGCCGCCCAGGTGCGCTTTTGCAGGTTCAGCTTGCGGCCGCAGAAGTCGAGCAGCGCATCGACGGTCGCGTACTCGTCGACGCGGCGCCACAGATCGGCGCGCTGCTCCTTGGAAATGCTTTCGAGGCCCATTTTGACCTGAAGGTACGCGGTCCTGGTCTCCGTGGCGCGCGCAAGGCTGATCGCGGCCAGCCCGACCATCGCCGCGAGCCACCCCGCAGCCAGCCATCGCATCACTCGGCTGTTCACGCCCGGCATACGCCCCCACATGTTCTTTGCATCGCCTCCCGGGACTCTAATTCCGGGCCGGGCGGTTCGGCAAGCGCTCCTCTATGGCTGCCTGGAGGCTATTCGATGGCGAGGATCTCGGCCTCGCTGCCGCCCGCGCGCACCGTATCGCCGACCGCCTTGCCCAGCAGAGCGCGGGCGAGCGGGGATACATAAGAGAGCGTGCCCTTGGCAGGATCGGCCTCGTCCTCGCCCACGATACGGAAGGACTGACGCCGGCCGTCCTCGCGCTCGAGCGTGACGCGAGCCCCGAAGCGAACCTCCTCGGTATCGGCGTGTGGGGGCACGAGCTCGGCGGTCGCCCGCCGCTGGGTCCAGTAGCGCAGATCACGGGCTGCCACGTTGAGCGCCGCACGATCGCCCGACGCCTGCGCGTCCGCATAGGCGCGCGAAAGTCGCGCGACCTCCTCATCGATCTTCGCCAGCCCTTCCGCGGTGACGAGGTTCGGATTGTCGGAGATCAGCCGCTCTGGCAGCTCATCGAAGGCCGCAAGGCCATCCGGCTCTTTGACGAATGCTCTGCTCATGGTGGTTAATGCACTCCACTGTCGATCTCCAATATAGGCAATCGAGAAGAAAATAACGAGGAGCGCGCCGATGCGTCAGGAGCAGAAGGAAATCACCGTCATGACCTCGGGACCGGGGCTCTACGAGTTCAGCGACGCCGCGCGCAGCTTCACGCACGAGGCGGGCCTGTCGATGGGACAGCTCACGGCGTACTGCCGGCACACATCCGCCTCGCTCGTCATTCAGGAAAACGCGGATCCGGATGTTCAGCGCGACCTGCTCGCGTTCTTCAATCGTCTCGTACCCGACGGCGATGCGCTCTTCGTGCACACGATGGAAGGACCCGACGACATGCCCGCGCATGTGAAGAGCGCACTCACGCAGACGTCGATCACGATACCGATCGTGCGATCAGCACTTGCACTTGGGACGTGGCAAGGTCTTTATCTCTTTGAGCATCGTCGCAAACCGCATGCACGCAACATCGTGCTGCATGCACTCGGCGAGTGATCTCGCAAACGATGCTCTCCATGAGCTCGCCGTTCGACGACGAGGACCAGGAACTCTCTCACCTGCACCTGGACCAAGCGTCACGAGACGACCGGCGCGTTCATGGATGTGAAGGAAGACAGCACGCTACCCAAAGGCGTGCGCAAGAAAGGGAAGAAGACAATGGCCAAGAAAGTTGCCGTGAAGAAGAAGGCTGCGAAGAAGACGACTGCGCGCAAGCCGGCCAAGAAGGCCGTGAAGAAGGTCGCCAAGAAGGGGACCAAGCGGGTCGTCAAGAAGGCCCCGGCAGCGAAGAAGAAAGCCGCCAAGCGCCGCTAACGGCAGACAGGGCCGTTAACGATTTCTCCGGCCAGATCAACGGGCGGGCCATCGCTACTCGATGCTCTTTGTCGCGCAGCGATGACCCGCCGCCCCTTTGAGAAGCGGGGCGCAACCTGCTAAGGAGGCCTCCGAATCCATTCCGGGAGCCCCTCATGAGCGACATCGAAAGCCAGACCCGTATCGCGACCGCCAAGCTGATCCGCAGCTATTACGACGCCTTCAACGCGGGCGACAGCGAAGGCATGCTGGCTCACCTCACCGACGACGTGATCCACGACGTCAACCAGGGCGAGCGGCGCGTGGGCAAGGACAAGTTCCGCGCCTTCAACGCGCGCATGACGCACCACTACAAGGAGACG
>JAFKKW010000371.1 GCA_017304275.1 Hyphomicrobiales bacterium
CCCGCAGAACCCGAACGTTCCCGCCGTGCACATGAACACGCGCATGGTCGTGACCACTAAATGGTGGTTCGGCGGCGGCGCAGACCTCACGCCCGTGCTCGACCGGCGGCGCAAGGAGGACGATGCGGACACGCTCGCCTTCCACGCCGCGATGTACGGCGCGTGCGCGGCGCACGAGGCGGTCGCCGACTATCCGAAACTCAGGAAATGGTGCGACGAGTATTTCTATCTGCCGCACCGCAAGGAGCCGCGCGGCGTGGGCGGCATCTTTTACGACTACCTGACGCCAACCAACGAGCAAGGCGGATGGGACGCCGCGTTCGCGTTCACGCAGGACGTTGGGCGCGCGTTCCAGCGCGTCTATCCGATGCTGGTGCGCGGCAACTATACCATGCCGTGGACGGAGACGGATCGCGAGGAGCAGCTCGTGCGGCGCGGACGCTACGTCGAGTACAACCTGCTCTACGACCGCGGCACGGTATTCGGCCTCAAGACCGGCGGCAACGTGGACAGCATCCTGTCGTCGCTGCCGCCCGTGGTGAAGTGGCCTTGAGCGTCAGGTTCTCTTGGAGGACTCGACGACGCGGTCGTTCTTCTTCTGCACCGGCCGGGCATTGTTGGGGAACAGCAGCGCGAAGCGGCGGATCTGCTCGCGCGAGACCTCGATCGGATCGTGGAAGACCGTCCACGTCAGGCCTTCGGTACAGGGCGGCGTCGTCAGCGAGCCCATGTAGCGGAAGGAGTCCCGCCGCACCGGCAGAAAGACGGACGGATCGAACGCTCCGGCGGCCAGCATGTCCGTTCCCTCCCTCGTCGGCAGATGGTCGAACACGACGTCGAGGGCGTCGTTATGCGCGCCTTCCTTCATGAAGACGCCGACGACGGCGAGGTCTCCGGCGTCCGACTTGTGCACCAGGTGGACTTCCATATCGAACGGCACACCATCCAGGTGATGCTCGCTCGGGTGGTGGAAATGGAACTGTGCGAGATTGTACCGCGTGCCGTCGACGGTGATGGCGCATTTCCCGCACGCGGCTGCCTCGATGGTGTGGCCATTGTTGGCGAGGCGCAGCGGGAACGGGTGATAGTCGACGTCCAGGCGTGCCTCGCCCTTCATGCGGCTCGCGAGATCGATGGGCGTCTGCTGGCGGCCGAACCCGCATGCCTTGAACTCGGGAGACAAGTCGCCCCAATGGTCGGGACCTGTCGCGCCTTCATAAGACCAGTGGGGGCCTGCATGGTCGGCTGCCGCCGCCAGACCGGGCGTTACGCAGCATGCGCACCCGGCAGCCGCGTACTTGAGAAACATGCGCCGCTCGATTGACATTCCGTTCTCCCGGCCATCCGACGTATCGGGAAGAACAGTGTGCGCATGAAAGTAAAGACGGGATGAATGCCGTTGGGGGCTCAGCGGCCCGAGGCGACGGAGGTGACCTCGCGGAACGCCTCGGCGAACTCGATCGCGCCGGGGTTGGTGATGTTGTCGTCCATTCGCTTGTCGAGCGCGACCAGCAGCTCCGCGCTCGTCTTGTCGCGGACGATGGTGTTGCGGTAATAGGCGTCGCGGGCGAAGAAATTGGTGGTCGCCGCCTTGCGGGCGGCGGGACGCATCATCTCGAGTCCGGTGCCCGGTCCGGCTAGGTTCATGAGCTCGATCTCGGCGCCGGAAAGGTTGCTCATGCCGGCCTTGTCGGCCATCTCCTTCAATCCATACAGCTTCACGACCTGCAGCCAGGGGCCGATGTCGCCATCCAGGTTGATGGCGTGAATGCCCATGCCGCGACGCGTCTTGGCGAAGGCGACGTGCTGATCCCAGCGATGCGGGATCGAGCGCGCGGCGGCGGTCCGGCGACAGGGAGCGGTCGCCCGCCATCGCCTTGAGGCGCGCCAGGAACTTGGGACCGTGCTTGGTGATCTCGTCGGTGGTGTTCGCCGTCAGGAGCTGCGCATAGCCGATGGCAGAAGAGATCGGCTTGCCCGTTTTCTTGATCGGATGGATGCCGGAGACCATGTCGGCGGTGCCGAGACCGCTCGTCTCGAGGGCATAGACGCGCACGACCTGATCGCCGGTTAAGCCCAGCGAGACGGCCTCGCGCGCGTAGCGGACCTTGAACTCGCGCTCGGGGATGCGCTCCGGCTTGAAGTTGTATTCGATCTCCGATGCGGCGAGAAACTCGGCGAGGCCCGGTAATGGCTTCGGCGGCGGTTTCTGCTTCTTCTCGGCATCCTCTGCCTGATACGCTGCCCAACGCTTGGCGAGCGGGGCGGGAAGCTCGGGCCCTTGGTATTGGGGCGGGAACGTCGTCACATAATCGGCGGGCGTCACGGCCTGACCGCGGCCGCGCTTGCCGCGCCGCAAAGCCTTCTTGTCGGAAACCTCGCGCCAGTAGGCATCGCTCTTGAAGTCATGTGTCGCCTGGGCGGACAGGTAGTCCTCGAACAGCTTGCGCTCGGCCGGCGCCAGCGTGCGCGCGAAATTCTCCGCGCTCCGCCCGGCCGCTTCGACGGGCGCCGGACCGGCAGCGATGCAGAGCGCCCCGAGCGCCAGACACGCCACGATCCTGCATAACGTCGTCCGGGCTCTTTTCGCGGCGGCAGCTTTCATAGGGAGACCATCCTTCGAATCGCATCGGCTTGTTGCCAGCAGAATGGGGCGTTTCGAGGGGAGGTGCATCCGGGTCGCGCAGCCGGTTCCTTCCCACTCCCATGCGACGGGCCATTCCCAACGCCGCCCAGTTGGCCTAGGACTTCTGCATGACCCCGACATCTTTGTCAGAATCGCGAATTTTCAGCCCGGCCGGGTTTCGCGACCGTGTGCAAAGCGCGTTGTCCGCTCCCCAGGGAGAAGACCGGACGGAACCGTCGGATTTCGATCTCAACCCCGAGATGGCGGCCGTGCGCCCGCACCCCGATGCGCTGGCGACCGCACGCCCCGCGGCGGTGCTCATTCCGGCCATCGCGCGCTCCACGGTCACGCTTCTCTTCACTCAGCGCACCGACCATCTTGCGGCGCACGCCGGACAGATCGCATTTCCCGGCGGAAAGGCGGAGCCCTTCGACGCCGATCCTCTGGCGACCGCACTCAGAGAGGCGCGCGAGGAGATCGGTCTCGATTCCACGCTGGTCACGCCGCTCGGGACGCTCGCGCGCTACCTTACCGGAACCGGCTTTCACATCACCCCCGTGATCGGCCTCGTCGACCCGGACTTCGTGCTCGCGATCGACGACAACGAGGTTGCGGAAACCTTCGAGGTGCCGCTGCCGTTTCTGATGAACCCGAACAATTATCAACTTCACTCACAAACGATCGGCGGGCACGAGCGGCGCTTCTACGCCGTGCCCTACGAGGGCCGCTTCATCTGGGGCGCGACGGCCGGTATTCTTCACAACATGCACCAAAGGCTCTTTGCGCCATGATCCGCACGGTTATCGAGAACGTCCTGTTGTTCCTGCTGCCGACGTTTCTCTATCTGGCATGGGTCCTGTTCCAGCGCTCGAAGGCGGAGGCCGGCGACGACCGACAGGCGGTGACGCGCCTCCTCGACGATGCGCCGCTTTTGTGGCTATTCGCGACCGGCGCGCTGCTCGTCATCGTCACGCTGACCGCCTTCGGCAGCTCCTCCGGCGGCAAGCCGGGGCAGCACTACGAGCCTTCGGTCTTCAAGGACGGCAAGATACAGCCCAGCCATATCGATTAGGTGCCCCGATGGCTCGCGCGGACGGCAATCAGCGCCCCCCCAGCCTCGCCGGCGCCTCCTGGCTCACGGCCGCGAGCACGCGGGCGGTGCTCGATGCCATCGCGCAGGGCGGTTTTCAGGCGCGCGTCGTGGGCGGCGCGGTGCGCGATGCACTGCTCGGCGTACCGGTCAAGGATATCGACGTCGCGACCACCGCCGTTCCGCAGGACGTCATCCGGCTGGCCGCGGCGGCCGGGCTCGGGGCGGTGCCGACCGGCCTCACGCACGGGACGGTGACCGTGATCTCCGATCATCGGCCGTTCGAGGTGACGACGCTGCGGCGCGATATCGAGACCTTCGGGCGGCAGGTGCGCGTGACGTTCACGACCGATTGGTCGGAGGATGCGGCGCGGCGCGATTTCACGCTCAACGCGCTCTACTGCGACGCGGACGGGACCGTGCACGACCCTGTCGGGGGGTATCCCGATCTCGTCGCAAGGCGCGTGCGCTTCATCGGCGACGCGGAGGCGCGCATCCGCGAGGACTACCTGCGCATCCTGCGCTTCTTCCGCTTCACGGCCGCCTACGGCGCGGGTCCGCCCGACGCGGATGGACTCGCCGCCTCGATCGCGCTCGCGGCCGGCCTCGATCAGCTTTCGGCGGAACGGGTGCGGGCCGAGCTTTTGCGCCTGCTTGCCGCGCCGCGCGTGGTCGAGATCGCTGCGGTAATGGCAGAGGCGGGACTGATCGAACGGCTGATCGGCGCGCGCGGCGATATCGCAACGCTCCGACGGCTGGTCGACATCGAGCGCGCGCTCGGACGCGACGGCGACCCACTCCTGAGACTGGCGGCGCTCGCGGGCGGCAGCCGCCACCTCACGGCCCTCGGGGCACGCCTGCGGCTATCGAATGCCGAGAGCGAGCGGCTGGCGCGCCTCGTGCTGCCCGATCCTGCGTTCGATCCGGCGACCGACGAGAGCGAGGCGCGCGCCTTCCTCTATCGCTTCGGCGTCGAAGCGTTCCGCGACGGCGTGCTGCTCGCGTGGGCGCGCGGCGATGCGGCTGCGGACCATTCCCGCTGGCGTGATCGATTTCTGCTGCCGGCCAGATGGACCGTCCCCGAGCTTCCCGTGCGCGGCGCAGATCTTGTGGCGCGCGGGCTTGCGCAAGGGCCAGCCATCGGCCGCATCGTGCGCGCGTTCGAGGACTGGTGGATTGCGGAAGACTTTCCGCAGGACGAGGTGCGGCTCGCACGCGCTCTCTCGGATCTGGTCAAGGCGAACAGGAATTAGGCAGGAAGGCAACAGGCAACGATGGCGGGTCTGTGCCGGCTGCCTGCACCTCTGCCGTGAGGCTATTTCGCGCGCGGGCCTTGCAGGCGGATCATGGCGGCCTCGATCCTGCGCCATGTGGCGGCCTGCTCGTCGGCGCCCTGCTCCTCGAAGCGGCGGGCCTTCTGAGCTGCTTCGGCGATGGCCTTCGGACCCTGGACTTCCATCAGCTTGCGGGCGTGCTCTTCGATCTCGATCGCGAGCATGGCGTTCTCCCTTTGCTCGTTGCCGTTGTCGATGGTCCCCGTCTGGATGTGGGGCGCGCGTCCGGGATGGCAAGAGGGATCAAAAACGAGAAAAGGCCGGAGCGTCTCCGCTCCGGCCTCATCTCTTGCACCCTGCAGCGTGGATTTAAAAATCCATGCCGCCCATGCCACCCATGCCGCCGCCGCCCATCGGCATCGCCGGAGCGTCCTTCTTGGGCTTGTCGGCAACCATGGCCTCGGTCGTGATCAGGAGGCCGGCGACGGAGGCCGCATCCTGCAACGCGCAGCGGACGACCTTGGTCGGGTCGACGACGCCGGCGGCGACCAGGTCGGCGTACTCGCCGGACTGGGCGTTGTAGCCGAAGTTGTACTTGTTGCTCTCGAGGATCTTGCCGGCGACCACCGAGCCATCCTCACCCGCGTTGTTGAAGATCTGGCGGGCCGGAGCCTGCAGGGCCTTGCGGACGATCGAGATGCCGACCTTCTGGTCCTCGTTGTCGGCCTCGAGCGCGTCGAGCGCCTTGACGGCGCGCAGCAGCGCGACGCCGCCGCCCGGAACGATACCCTCTTCGACGGCCGCGCGGGTTGCATGCAGCGCGTCGTCGACGCGGTCCTTGCGCTCCTTGACCTCGACCTCGGTCGCGCCGCCGACCTTGATCACAGCGACACCGCCGGCGAGCTTCGCCAGGCGCTCCTGCAGCTTCTCGCGGTCGTAGTCCGAGGTCGTCTCCTCGATCTGCGCCTTGATCTGCTTCACGCGACCTTCGATGTCGGCCTTCTTGCCGGAGCCGTCGACAATGGTGGTGTTCTCCTTGTCGATGGTGACGCGCTTGGCGCGGCCGAGCATGTCGAGCGTGACGGTCTCGAGCTTGATGCCGAGGTCCTCGGAGATCACCGTGCCGCCGGTCAGGATGGCGATGTCCTCGAGCATGGCCTTGCGGCGGTCACCGAAGCCCGGCGCCTTGACGGCTGCGACCTTGAGGCCACCACGCAGCTTGTTGACGACCAGCGTGGCGAGCGCCTCGCCCTCGACGTCCTCAGCAATGATCAGCAGCGGCTTGCCGGTCTGCACGACGGCCTCGAGCACCGGCAGCATGGCCTGGAGACCCGACAGCTTCTTCTCGTGGATGAGGATGTAGGGGCTCTCCAACTCGGCAATCATCTTGTCGGCGTTGGTGATGAAGTAGGGCGAGAGGTAGCCGCGGTCGAACTGCATGCCTTCGACGACGTCGAGCTCGGTCTCGAGGCTCTTGCTCTCCTCGACGGTGATGACGCCCTCGTTGCCGACCTTCTGCATGGCCGCGGCGATCTTCGAGCCGATCTCTTTGTCGCCGTTGGCCGAGATGGTGCCGACCTGGGCGATCTCGTCGTTCGAGGTGACCTTCTTGGCCTTGGCCTTGAGCTCGTCGACGACGCGCTGCACAGCGAGGTCGATACCGCGCTTGAGGTCCATCGGGTTGGCGCCGGCGGCAACCGACTTGGCGCCTTCGCGGACGATCGCCTGGGCGAGAACGGTGGCGGTGGTGGTGCCGTCACCGGCAAGGTCGGCGGTCTTGGATGCGACCTCGCGCAGCATCTGCGCGCCCATGTTCTCGAACTTGTCCTCGAGCTCGATCTCCTTGGCGACGGTCACGCCGTCCTTGGTGATACGGGGGGCGCCGAAGCTCTTCTCGATGACGACGTTGCGGCCCTTGGGACCGAGCGTGACCTTGACGGCGTTGGCAAGAATGTCGACGCCGCGGAGCATGCGCTCGCGGGCGTCCTGCGCAAACTTTACGTCCTTAGCTGCCATGTGTGGCACTCCGTTCGAATGTTGGGGGTGTTCTTAAGTGGTGAGGGGAAGCGCTCAGGCGGCCTTCTTGGTCGCTGCCTTGCCTTCCAGGACGCCGAGGATGTCGCTCTCCTTCATGATGAGCAGGTCCTGGCCGTCGATTTTCACCTCGGTGCCGGACCACTTGCCGAACAGGACGCGGTCGCCGGGCTTCACATCGAGGGGAACCACCTTGCCCTGCTCGTCACGAGCACCGGGGCCGACGGCAACGACTTCACCCTGCTGGGGCTTCTCCTTGGCCGTGTCGGGAATGATGATGCCGCCAGCGGTCTTGGTGTCCTCCTCGACGCGCTTCACGACAACGCGGTCATGCAAGGGACGGAAGCTCATGGGATACCCTCATGATATAAATGGGTTGATCATGTTCCAAAAACGCAACCGGACCGGGCAGCACGCCTCGCGCACCGGATTGCATGCGCCGCATCCCGCACGGGACTCCTGGGGCGCAGCGCCTATATGTGAAGACTTGCTAGCACTGTCAAGCCTCGAGTGCCAGGAAGCAGGTCGAGGCGCGTGAAATTCCCTAACGTGCCGCGGGCGCCGGATGCGGACACGCCCTGCTGCAAGCGCTGCGCATTTACCGGTCTAATTGTCCGGCCCTTCCGCTTTCTTAACGAAATCATTTCCCGACGGACGATCTACCTTTCGTCGCTGGCGCCGTCGGAAGTGCACCGACGTCCGACGATTGCCGATTTGTTCTTGAACGGCGCAAATAAAACGGCGCACCGCTCGGAAGCGATGCGCCTATAAATGTTCTGACGATAACGCCGGAATTAGACAGCGAAATCGTTGATTTTTGCGCCCTTGCTCAGCTTCGCAACGAGCCAATTCGGCTTTCTACCACGGCCGGTCCAGGTTTCAGAGCGATTGTCCGGATTCATGTACTTCACGGCGACGGATTTCCCGCCGCGCCCGCGAGCACCGAACAACTCTCCCACGGAAAAGCCGGCATTCTCGGCAAGCGACGCGATCTTTTGCTTCAGCTCCGAGCGTTCCCGGTCCTTCGCGGCGTTGAGCGCCTTCTGTGCGCGCGCGATATTGTCAGTCAGTTCCTTCACTGACATCTTATCGTAGTTGATACTTGCCATCCGTCACTCCGTTGGTCGCTCGGCCTTCTCAAAGCCAAGCAGGTCTTCGATACGGCCCAACTTACCTGCCGTTCAAAACCTTTCAGAATAGGTTTAATCCGGTCTCGGTTTTGTTCTTTACATAGGAGCTTTCAACTTCCGCACGCGAGAAACGCCCCCACGCCGCGCGAACGCCGTTTGCGGATGTTCAATAAAATCTTTTTCGACCTTTCGTCAAGGCCGCGAAAGTACGCGCCGCCGCACTATTCACTTCGCAATGCGTCAATCGGATTTAGATGCGCAGCGCGACGGGCCGGAAACAATCCGAAACAAATCCCCGTTGCAGCAGCGGCCGCCAGCGCGCCAACGAGAACAGCCGGCGAGACCAGAACCGGCCAATTCGCCGCAAATGCAATCACGGCAGATGCCGAAACGCCGATCGCAATTCCGATCGCTCCGCCCAGCACGCATAACGAAACGGCTTCAACGAGAAACTGCAGGAGGATGTCGCGCCGGCGGGCGCCGACCGCCATTCTGAGACCGATTTCGCGCGTCCGCTCGGTGACCGAGACCAGCATGATGTTCATGATGCCGATGCCGCCGACGATCAGGGAAATCACGGACGTCGCGGCGAGAAGATAGCTCAGGGTGGTCAGCACCTCGCTGCGGGCCTTCATGGTCTCGGCCAGATTTCGCACCGAGAAACTGTCCTCGGTGCCGGCCCTCGTTTTGCGGCGCTGGCGCAGGAAGCTTTCGATATCCTCCTGCACCTCGGCGATGTCGGCCCCTTCGTCGACCTTGACGTACATGCGTCCGACGCGGTCGTTCTGCACCTGGCTTTTTCCGGAAACCCTGAGCCGCGCCGTCGTAATCGGCATCAGGACGATGTCGTCCTGGTCGCGTCCCATGACGGACTGACCTTTGGCGGCGAGAACGCCGACGACCTCGAACGGGACGTTCTTGATGCGAACGGAGGCTCCGACCGGGTTCTCGCCCGGAAAGATCTCTTTGGCGACGGTGGCGCCCAGAATGGCGACCTTGGCGCCGCTCCTCACGTCGGCGGGCTCAAGGTCGCGCCCAGCGGCGACGGGCCAGTCGCGCACCGTGAGATACTCCGCGTGCACGCCGCTCAGACTGGAGGTCCAGTTGGCGTTGCCGCGGACGACGGGACCCGAATCCTCGATCTGCCCCGAAACGGCTGTCACGCCCGGGACTTTGTCGCGAATGCCGGCGACGTCGACCTCGCTCAGCGGAATATCCGTGCCGGCGGCGCCCGCCCGGCCCATGACGCGCATGGAGCCCGGAAACACCACCAGCATGTTGGTGCCGAGCGCCTTGATCTGCTTGTCGACCTCGCTCGATGCGCCGGTACCGACAGCGACCAGAATGATGACGGACGCCACGCCGATGACGATGCCGAGCGTCGTCAGCACCGAGCGCAACAGGTTGACCCGCAACGCGCGGATGGCGATCAGAATGCTGTCCCAGACGTTCATGGCGCAGCCCCGCCCGCATAAGGCGTCTGGCGGATGTCGTCGACGATGCGGCCGTCGCGGAAGGTGATGCGCCGTCCGGCCCACAGCGCGATCTCGGGCTCGTGCGTGACGACGATGACAGTGATTCCCTCGCGGTTGAGGTCGGCGAAGAGCTGCATGATCTCCTCCGAGGTGCGGCTGTCGAGGGCGCCCGTCGGCTCGTCGGCGAGCAGCAGCTTGGGATTGTTGACCAGCGCGCGCGCGATGGCGACACGCTGCTGCTGGCCGCCCGAGAGCTGGCGCGGCGTGTGATCCATGCGGTTCTGAAGACCGACCTGCTCGAGGCGCTTTCTTGCCATCGCCTCTCTGTCGGCGGGTCTGGGGTTGGCATACTGCAGCGG
>JAFKKW010000456.1 GCA_017304275.1 Hyphomicrobiales bacterium
TCTCCAACCTTGATCTGATGACGGCGGCCTTGAACGGCCTCGTCGACAAGTATCGCCTGAAGGGCGCGCACATCGACGAGGTGGTCGGCGGCGCGGTCGTCACCCACTCGAAGGACTACAACCTCGCCCGCGAGGCCGTCCTCGGCACGAAGCTCGCGCCCTCGACCCCCGGCATCACCATGCAGCAGGCCTGCGGCACGAGCTTGCAGGCCGCAGCATCCATCGGCGCCAAGATCGCGTCGGGCGAGATCGAGTGCGGCATCGCTGCGGGCTCCGATACCACGTCCGATGCGCCGATCGTCTTCACCAAAAAGTTTGCGACGCGCCTCATCCAGGTCCAGCAGCAGAAGTCCGCAATGGACAAGCTGCGCGTGTTCCAGGGCTTCAGCCCGCGCGAGCTCGCACCGCAGCCGCCCAACGTCGCTGAGCCGCGCACCGGCCTCACCATGGGTCAGCACTGCGAGCTGATGGCGCGCGAATGGAAGGTCTCCCGCCAGGACCAGGACCGCTTCGCCTTCGAGAGCCACCGCAAAGGCGCTGAGGCCTATCGCTCGGGCTACATGGACGATCTCATCGTGCCCACGGCCGGCGTCTTCCGCGACAACAACCTGCGCGAGGACATCAGCCTCGACAAGCTCGCGACCTTGAAGACCGCCTTCGACAAGTCCGACAAAGGCACGCTGACGGCCGCCAACTCGACGCCGATGACCGACGGCGCCGCCTGCGTTCTGCTTGCAAGCGAGGAGTGGGCCGCCAAGCGCGGTCTCGCGCTCCAGTCGTTCCTCTCCTACACGCAGACCTCCGCCAACAACTTCGTTGCCGGTGAAGGACTGCTGATGGCGCCCACCATTGCCGTCTCGAAGATCCTCGACCGCGCGCATCTCGCCTTGCAGGATTTCGATTTCTACGAGATCCATGAGGCGTTCGCGGCCCAGGTGCTGGCGACGCTGAAGGCGTGGGAGGACCCCGAGTACTGCCGCACGCACCTCGGCAAGGACCATCCGCTGGGCTCCATCGACCGCACCAAGCTCAACGTGAAGGGCTCCTCGCTGGCGTTCGGCCACCCCTTCGCGGCGACCGGCGCCCGCGTGCTCGCCAACCTGTCGAAGCTGCTTGCCGACAACGGCGGCCGCGGCCTGATCTCGATCTGCACCGCCGGCGGCATGGGCGTCGCCGCCATCCTCGAAAGCGCCACCCGCGCCGAAGCCCGCGCCGCCGCCTGACGAAGCGCGCGCCAGAGGAAACAGCGGTCCAGGTGCCGCTTGCTCCTCCTGTCATCCCGGCCAAGCGGCGCAGCCGCGAGAGCCGGGACCCAGGGCCGCGCACCTTCGAGGTTCGAGAACCGACCCCTGGATCCCGGGTAAGGCTTCGGCGTGCGCCTTCGCCTTCCCGGGATGACAGGTGGACCGAGAGCCCGACCTTCTTCGTCGGCCCCCAACCTGGTGTCATCCCGGCCAAGCGGCGCAGCCGCGCCGAGCCGGGACCCAGGGGCCGCAGCGGGAACGCTGGAACTCGCGCGCTTCTCGCCGCCGCCTTCGCCCCGACGCCTCGATTAGGCCGACACGAAAGGACAGCGGCGCAGGGGTGTGTCAGTTGGAAGCGCCGGATCTGCGAAGGCAGTTTCGTTATACCCGCTCATCCCGCCGGACATGAGGTC
>JAFKKW010000161.1 GCA_017304275.1 Hyphomicrobiales bacterium
GACGACTTCGGCGTGGCCGCGGCGGAGGCGCTCGCCGACGCCATGGGAACCGAGGCGATCGAGGATCTGGCTGCACAAGGTGCCTCATCCGACACGGTTCATACGCAGGTGAGATGTCACTTGCGCTACGAGGCGACCGAAGTCGCGCTCCCGGTCTTCGCCGCAGATATCGCGACGATGCAGCGCACCTTCGAGGCGGCTCACCTGCAGCGCTTCGGCTTCACGTCTCCGGAGAAACGCGTCTTCATCGCGCTCGTCGAGGTCGAGGCCGAAGCAAGAGCCGAGGCGCCGTCGTTCGCCAACGCGGCCGGCTGCCGGCAGCCGGCAACGCCACTCTCCCGCACGCGCTTCTATTCCCAAGGCGCCTGGCACGACGCCGAGGTCTGGCAACGCGACACGCTTGTTGCTGGGCAGACTGTGTCCGGCCCCGCCGTCATCGTTGAAGCCAACCAGACCGTGGTCGTCGAGCCCGGCTGGTCCGCGGAGATGACGCCGCGCGGCGATCTCGTGCTGACGCGAACCGCGGCCAGAGCGCGCGAGACGATCGGGCTCGAAGCCGATCCCGTGCTGCTCGAGGTCTTCGCCAGCCGCTTCATGGGGATCGCCGAGGACATGGGCGAGGCACTGCGCGCGACGGCCCAATCCGTGAACATCAAGGAGCGTCTCGATTTCTCCTGCGCCGTGTTCGACCGCGACGGACAGCTCGTCGCCAACGCACCCCATGTGCCGGTCCACCTCGGCAGCATGGAAAGCGCGGTCGAGACGGTAATCCGCGAGCGCGGCGCGAGCCTGAAGCCCGGCGACGTCGACATGCTCAACGCCCCCTACGCAGGCGGCACGCATCTCCCCGACATCACCGTCGTCACGCCGGTGTTCCTCGACGGTGGAACCGCGCCGCAGTTCTACGTCGCGAGCCGCGGCCATCACGCGGACATCGGCGGCACCGCGCCGGGCTCCATGAGCCCCGACGCCACCACCATCGAAGAGGAAGGCGTCTACATCGGTTGCGTGCTACTCGTGCGCGAAGGCCGCTTCCTCGAGGCCGAGACACTGGCGCTGCTGACCGGCGCGCGTTATCCGGCGCGCAACCCGGCGCAGAACATCGCCGACCTGAAGGCCCAGGTCGCCGCCAACGCGCGCGGCCGCGCCGAGCTTCTGCGTCTTGTCGCCGAGTTTGGCGCCGACGTGGTCGCGAGTTACATGGCGCATGTGCAGGCCAACGCCGAGGAAGCCGTGCGCCGCCTCATTGGCGGCTTGAAGGACGGGCATTTCCGCGCCGAGACCGACGGCGGCTGGGCGATCGAGGTCGCCGTCACCATCGACCGCGCATGCCGTACGGCCAAAGTGGATTTCACCGGCACCTCCCCGCAGCAGCCGACCAACGTCAACGCGCCCGCGCCCGTCGCGCGCGCGGCAGTCCTCTACGTCTTCCGCGTCCTGCTCGACGCGCCGATCCCGCTCAACGCCGGTTGCTTGCGGCCCATTGAGATCGTGATCCCCGAAGGCTCCATGTTGAAGCCCGCCTATCCCGCCGCCGTCGTCGCCGGCAACGTCGAGACCAGCCAGGTGATCACCAATGCACTGGTCGCGGCGCTCGGCGTGCTGGGGTCCGCGCAGGGCACCGTGAACAACCTGACCTTCGGCAACG
>JAFKKW010000372.1 GCA_017304275.1 Hyphomicrobiales bacterium
AGCGCTCCGCCACGTTGGCGATGATGGCGCGCAGATCTTTCAGGTCGAGGATCGAGATCTTCTCGTCGGCGGCGACGCGGAAGGCGATGTTGAGCACGCCTTCCTGCACCTCGTTGAGCTCCAGCATGCGCGAGAGCAGCAGCGGGCCCATGTCGAGCACCGTGGTGCGGATGGGGTGACCTTCCTTGCCGAACACGTCCCAGAGAATGGTCGGGAAGGCCTTGGCGTGCCAATCAGATCCGAGACCGATCTCCTCGTTGCGCTTGACGATGAAGTCCTTCGCCTCGCCAACCGCAGCAATGCCGGAAAGGTCTCCTTTGATGTCGGCGGCAAAGACCGGGACGCCGGCCGCCGAGAAGCCTTCCGCGAGCACCTGCAGCGTGACCGTCTTGCCGGTGCCCGTGGCGCCCGTGATGAGGCCATGGCGGTTGGCGAACCGCAGCTCGAGATATTCAGGCTTCGTGCTTTTGCCGATGAAGATCTTACCGTCCTGAAGCACCGACTGGCTCATCCCGCTCTCCGAATTGACCCCGGCCGTCTCGCGCGCTCATGCCGGCCGCGCACCCGGCGAGCTCGCCGGAAAAGCGCCGACTCGGCTCGCATGCGCCTCCGGGCCCTCATTGCATGAGCCCGGCGGCAAATGCAAATTCAGTTGCATGGGCCTCTCCGTCAAGCTGGGGAAATGTCTTCTGCTGGCGAATTAAGGACTTCGCCGTGATCGCCAACCGGCGCGGCGGGCGTCGCCCTACTGTCGCACAAGTGGATTTCCGCGTGCGCAATCCGCCACTTTTCCCTATAGAGCAAGGCACGCGCGGGCGCTCGTTTCCCGCCCGACAAGACAACATCCGATCAACGGGGTTTTTTACTCAATGACGGCCGCTGGCACCTCCGAAGGCGTTTCTGCAACACCGCTTGCGGCTGATTTCGAAAAAGCGACCCGCGATCAGTGGCTGGCGCTTGTCGATAAGGCGATCAAGGGCGCCGATTTCGAGAAGAAGCTCGTCACGCGCACGGCAGACGGGATCCGCGTCGAGCCGGTCTACATGCGCGAGACGAGCGTGCCCGCGCTGCAGGCGGCTGTGCCAGGTCATGCGCCCTTCACACGCGGCGCGCACAGCGCCGTACAGGGGCTCGGCTGGGAGATCCGTCAGCGCATCTCCGCGGAAGAGCCCGAAACCGCGAACCGGCAGATCCTCACCGAGCTCGACGGCGGCAGTAACGGCATCCTGCTCGACATCGAGGCTCCGGGAAAAACCGGATGCCGGATCACGAGCGCCGCCGACATGGCGGCTGCGCTCTCGGGCATGCGGCTCGATCTGGCGCCGGTGGAGATCAACGCCGGTCTCGGCGCAGCGGATGCGGCGGCCCAGCTCATCTCGGCGCTGTCCGGGCTCGGCATTCCCGCCAAGTCGGCGCAGGTCTTTCTCGGTCTCGACCCGATCGGGTCCCTCGCCCGCTGGGGAACGCTACCCGCGCCCGTGCAGCAGGTGCTGGTGGAGACCATCGCGCTCGCCAGCGAAGCTCATGACGCGGCGCCGCTCGCCCGCACCGTCAAGGCCGATGCCACCGTCTATCACGAGGCGGGCGCAACGGATGCATTCGAGCTCGCCGCGCTCGGATCGACGCTGATCGCCTATCTCAGGATGTTCGAAGCGGCGGGCGTGCGTCCGGACGGCGCGCTCGGCCAGATGTCGTTCGTGCTCTCGTCGGACACGGACCTGTTCGCGACCGTCGCCAAGCTGCGCGCCGCGCGCCGCATCATCTGGCGCATCGCCGACGCGTCGGGTGCCGCGGATGCGGCATCCAACCTGCACCTCTCGGCTCATGCCTCCTTCCGCATGATGGCCAAGCGCGATCCCTGGACCAACATGCTGCGCTCGACGCTGGCCTGCGCGGGGGGCGTGCTCGGCGGGGCGGACGCGATCACGGTGCTGCCCTTCACGGCGGCGCTCGGGGAAGCCGACGACATCGCGCGGCGCATGGCGCGCAACATCCAGATCGTGCTGCAGGAAGAATCCTGGCTCGGGCGCGTCATCGATCCGATGGGCGGCTCCTGGTACATCGAAGCGCTGACCGACGAGCTGGCAAAGGCGGCGTGGAGCCTGCTGCAGGAGATCGAAGGCAAGGGCGGCATCCTTGCCGCGCTCGATCAGGGCTTCGTGCAGGACAGAATTGCGGCCGATACTGCGGCGCGCGCGAAAGCCATCGCCACGGGGCGCCAGGAGCTGACTGGCGTCTCGGCGTTCCCGCTGCTCGGCGACGACGGCGTCACGGTTGCCCCGGCCCGCACGGCGCCGGCGGTTCGCGGCAAGGAGATGGTGCGGCCGCTGGCGCCGCACCGGCTGGCCGAGCCGTTCGAGGCGCTGCGCGACGCGGCGGACGCCCATGCGGCGAAGACCGGCAAGGCGCTTACCGTATTCCTGTCCAGCCTCGGTCCCGTCATCGAGCACACGGCACGCTCGACGTGGACTAAAAACTATCTCGCGGCCGGCGGAATCGCGACCCTGACCTCGGACGGCTACGCGTCGGCAGAGGAGGCCGCGACGGCGTTCCAGGCGTCGGGGGCAACGGCCGCCTGCATCTGCTCGTCGGATACGCTCTATGCCGCACACGCGGAGGCGACCGCCAAGGCCCTCAAGGCCGCTGGCGCGAGGCTCGTGCTGATGGCGGGGCGGCCGGGGGAACGGGAAGCCGCCCTCAAGGCGGCGGGAGTGGACCAGTTCCTGTTTGCCGGCGCGGACGCGGTGGCGACCCTCAAGGGGCTTCAGGACCGGCTCGGAATTTCGTAAGATACGGCGATCCGGCCGAAAAAATCCCGCGTTCCCGGGCCAGGCGCCCGTTAAGAAACGGCTCAAAGCATGACCAGCAGCATTCCGGATTTCACCAAGATCAACCTCGAGGGCGCGCGCAAGCCCAACGGCGTCGCGCATGAGCCGCCCGCGCCCAAGGACGACGAGGTGTTCACGACGCCGGAAGGCATTCCGGTGAAGCCGATCTATACGGTCACCGACACGGCCGGGCTCGACTTCCTCGATACGTGGCCCGGCATCGCGCCCTACGTGCGCGGGCCGTACCCCACGATGTACGTCACGCAGCCCTGGACGGTGCGCCAGTATGCGGGCTTCTCGACGGCGGAGGATTCCAACGCGTTCTACCGGCGCAACATCGCGGCCGGCCAGAAGGGGCTTTCGGTGGCGTTCGATCTCGCGACGCACCGCGGCTACGACAGCGATCATCCACGCGTGCGCGGCGACGTCGGCATGGCGGGCGTCGCCATCGATTCCATCTACGACATGCGCACCCTGTTCGACGGCATCCCCCTCGAGCAGATGACCGTCTCCATGACCATGAACGGCGCCGTGCTGCCGATCCTGGCGCTGTTCATCGTCGCGGGCGAAGAGCAGGGCGTGCCGGCGGCGAAGCTCGCCGGGACCATCCAGAACGACATCCTCAAGGAGTTCATGGTCCGCAACACGTACATCTATCCGCCCGAGCCTTCGATGCGGATCGTGTCGGACATCTTCGCCTACACGTCCGCCAACATGCCGAAGTTCAACTCGATCTCGATCTCCGGCTATCACATGCAGGAAGCCGGCGCGACGGCGGACCTCGAGCTCGGCTACACGATCGCGGACGGCATCGAGTATGCGCGCGCGGGCGTGGCGACGGGCCTCGACATCGACAAGTTCGCGCCGCGCCTGTCGTTCTTCTGGGCGATCGGCATGAACTTCTACATGGAGATCGCCAAGATGCGGGCCGCGCGCCTGCTCTGGGCCGAGCTCATCAAGAAGGAATTCAAGCCCAAGGACGTGCGCTCGCTGTCGCTCAGGACGCACAGCCAGACGTCGGGCTGGAGCCTCACGGCGCAGGACATTTTCAATAACGCGACGCGCACCTGTATCGAAGCCATGGCGGCGACGCAGGGGCATACGCAGAGCCTGCACACCAACGGCATCGACGAAGCCATCGCGCTGCCGACCGACTTCTCGGCGCGTATCGCCCGCAACACGCAGCTTCTGCTACAGCAGGAGAGTGGCACCACGCGTCCCATCGATCCGTGGGGCGGCAGCCACTTCATCGAGCGGCTGACGTACGAGCTGGCGCTCAAGGCCAAGAAGCACATCGACGAGGTGGAGAAGCTCGGCGGCATGGCGAAGGCGATCGCGGCCGGCATCCCGAAAATCCGCATCGAAGAAGCCGCCGCCCGCACGCAGGCGCGCATCGACAGCGGCAAGCAGACCATCGTCGGCGTCAACAAGCTCTTGAGCAAGGACGACCTGGCGATCAACTTCCTCAAGGTCGACAACGCGTCGGTGCGCGAGCAGCAGATCGCGAAGCTCAAGCGGCTCAGGGCCGAACGCAACGAGGCCGAAACACAGGCGGCGCTCAACGCCCTGACCGAGGGCGCCAAGGGCAACGCGAACCTGCTCGACCTCTGCGTCAAGGCTGCGCGCGCGAAAGCGAGCGTGGGCGAGATGTCGGAAGCGATGGAAAAGGTGTTCACGCGCCACCGGGCGGAAGTGCGCGCCATTTCGGGTGTCTACAGATCGGAGGCCGGCGCCATGAACGACGATGTGGGAACCGTCATCCAGATGGCGGCCGCGTTCGAGAAGATGGACGGGCGGCGTCCGCGCATCCTGATCGCCAAGATGGGCCAGGACGGTCACGACCGCGGACAGAAGGTGATCGCGTCGGCGTTCGCCGACCTCGGCTTCGATGTCGACATCGGCCCCTTGTTCGCGACGCCCGACGAGGCCGCGCGGCAGGCGGTCGAGAACGACGTGCACGTGATCGGCGTCTCGACCATGACCGCGGGTCACCTGACGCTGGTGCCGGACCTCAAGGCGTCGCTGGCGAAGGACGGGCGCGAGGACATCATGGTGGTGGTCGGTGGCGTGATCCCGCCGCACGACTACGAGGCGCTCTATGCGGCGGGCGCGTCGGCCATCTTCGGCCCCGGCACGAACATCCCGAAAGCTGCAGCCGACCTCATCAACAAGCTCAACGAGAAGTACGGGTACACGAAGGCCGCAGCGGAGTAAGCGCGCAATCTGCATTCGCGCGGATCGCGGCGTCCTGGAGTCCGCCGCCAAAGACACAAGCTCTGATTTTTTTCTTGCGACGGGAATAACAGGTCGCCGGCATTCCTGCAGGGATGTCGCTCCGTCTTCAGATAACCCATTCATTCGTCTGACGTTCGCCCGGCGGATCGCGCGTGGACGCGCGAGCCCCGCGCCACATCGCGTGCTTCAGTTGCAACACCCGTGCACATATCTTCCGACGCCGTGCTAATTCCCCCTACAGCTCCTGGTTAATGACCTGTTAATAATCGGTTAGTTGTTAAGTGTGCGTTTGGGGGTATTTATGCGTAAGTATTTGGTTGCGTTAGCGTTTTTGTCATCGTCGATTTTTTCCACAGCGGGGCAGGCCGGAGACTGGACAGGCCCCTATATCGGTGCCCACGGCGGCTGGAGTGATTGGAGCCTGGCTCGGCCGGACGATCCAACGTCACCCACGCAGACAATCGATGGGGCCTTCGGCGGCGCTCAGATCGGTTACAATTATCAACTTCCGAGCAACATCGTCATCGGCGCGGTGGCTGATGTGTCCATCGGCGATCTCGACAACAGTCCGATCACCGACGGCGGTACGATCATGGTCAACAGCGATATCGACGCTTTCGGTACGTTGCGTGGCCGTCTCGGCTACTCGTTCGGTCACGTTCTCGCTTACGGTACGGTGGGTGCCGCTTGGATGAACGGATCGACCACGGAGGAGTGCCCCGCCGGCGCACAATTCGGTCATTGCTCAAGAGTAGGTGCCTACACCGAGACGGACGACTTCACGCGGTGGGGCTGGGCCTACGGTGGTGGCGTCGAAGTGGAAGTCGCGGAGAACATCAGCCTGTTCGCCGAATACCTGCGCCTCGATTTCGGGACGGAGACCCACGATCTCGGACCGAAGTCCAACGACCGGAAAGTCGAGATCGAGGATGTCGACGTCGTGCGCGCCGGCATCAACTTCAAGTTCGGATCCCGGGAGACGACCGCGTCGCTCAAATAACCGAGAGATACCGAGGCTCGTAAAGATACGCCGCAAAGCTCGCGCTTTGCGGCGTTTGTCATTGGAGTGGCTTGGTTCCACCTTTCGTCGGCTAGCAATCCGGCCGCAGGTCGCCTAACTCGTGTGCAAGACCAATCAGCCGAACGGGGACAAGCTCTCATGAAAGCCATCAAGGTTCCGCGCGGGGGCGGGCTCGACAAGCTGGAACTCGCCGATATCGACGATCCGGGCGCGCCGGGGCCGGGCCAGATTCGCGTGGCGCTCAAGGCGAACTCGCTCAACTATCACGACTATGCCGTCGCGATCGGTGCCATTCCGGCTTCGAACGGGCGCATCCCGATGTCGGACGGCGCGGGCGTCGTCGAAGCGGTGGGCACGGACGTCACCGGCTTCGCCGTCGGCGATGCCGTGGTGTCGTGCTTCTTTCCCTACTGGCAGGACGGCGAGCCGCCGCACAGCAACTTCAGCCATGTGCCGGGTGACGGCCTCGACGGCTATGCGCGCGAGGCGGTCGTCGTGCCCGCTGCCTGGTTCACGCCTGCGCCGAAGGGATGGAGCGCCGTGGAAGCCGCCACATTGCCGTGCGCGGCGCTGACGGCGTGGCGGGCGCTGGTCGTGGAAGGCGGGATCAAGGCCGGCGACAGCGTGCTGATCCTCGGCACGGGCGGCGTGGCGATCTTCGCGCTGCAGTTCGCCAAGGCGATGGGCGCGACCGCCATCGTCACCTCCTCGTCGGACACCAAGCTCGAACGCGCGCGGGCCATGGGCGCGGACCTCACCGTCAATTACAAGACCGATCCGGACTGGGGCAACACCGTGCGCCAGTTGACCGGCAAGCGCGGTGTCGACCATGTGCTCGAGATCGGCGGGCCGGGGACGCTGGCGCAATCGATCACCGCGGCGCGCATCGGCGGGCACATTGCGCTGATCGGCATCCTGACCGGCCTCAAGGGCGAGGTGCCGACGATGGCGCTGATGGCGAAGCAGATCAAGCTCAAGGGCATCGTCGTCGGCTCAAGAGCGCATCAGGTCGACATGATCCGCGGTCTCGAAGCGACCGGCATCAAGCCGGTGATCGACAAGACGTTCCCGCTCGCGGGCCTCGCGGATGCGTTCCGTCATGAGGAAGGCGCGCAGCACTTCGGCAAGATCTGCGTCGAGATCTGAAGTCTTTGTCCTTCATCGGAGGCAGTGGCTCGGGATGCGTCGACGTGTCTGGACTCCGGCCTGCGCTGGAGTGACGTTTGTTTTGTGAGCCGTAAGCCCCAAGTGCAACGTCATCCCGGCGGAGGCCGGGATCCAGATGATCTAGGATTCATTCCAATGTCTGCCGGAGCAACTTAGAAAACAACGCCGCGAAGCTGGGCTTCGCGGCGTTTATTTTATCGGGGAAGAGGAGGCTAGTCCTCTTTCTTCCGCGGGACGCTCGGCACGGCGCCGCCGGACGAGCGGGAGGCTTTCTCCTTCCGCTCCTTCGGGCCGGGAAGTGCCTTGCGCGGCGGCGTGGCCTCGACGAGTGCGGCTTCGGCGCCCTCGTCATCGGCCTCGTCGTCGTCCTCTTCCTTACGCGGCTTCTTCGACGGATCGGCCGGAATGATCTCGAAGGTCAGCGTGCTGTCCTCGCCCTTGCCCTGGACGAGCACCTTCACGGTGCCGCCGTTCTCGAGCTTGCCGAACAGAAGCTCGTCGGCGAGCGGCTTCTTGATGTGCTCCTGGATGATGCGCGCGAGCGGGCGGGCGCCGAACTTGTCGTCGTAGCCCTTCTCGGCGATCCACTTCTGCGCACCCTCGGACAGCTCGATCATCACGCCGCGATCGGCGAGCTGGGCCTCGAGCTGGAAGATGAACTTCTCCACCACCTTGGCGATGACCTCCGGCGGCAGGCCGGCGAACGGGATCACCGCATCGAGACGGTTGCGGAACTCGGGCGTGAACAGCTTGTTCACGGCCTCGGTGTCCTCGCCCTCGCGCTTCTCGCGGTTGAAGCCCATCGGCGGGCGCGCCATGTCGGACGCGCCGGCGTTGGTGGTCATGATCAGGATGACGTTGCGGAAGTCGACCGACTTGCCGTTGTGGTCGGTGAGCTTGCCGTGGTCCATCACCTGCAGAAGGATGTTGAACAGGTCCGGGTGCGCCTTCTCGATCTCGTCCAGCAGCAGCACGCAATGCGGATGCTGGTCGATGCCGTCGGTCAGGAGGCCGCCCTGGTCGAAGCCGACGTAGCCCGGAGGCGCGCCGATCAAGCGCGACACCGTGTGCTTCTCCATGTACTCCGACATGTCGAAGCGCAGGAGCTCGATACCCATAAGCGCCGCGAGCTGCTTGGCGACCTCGGTCTTGCCGACGCCGGTGGGGCCCGAGAACAGGTAGCAGCCGATCGGCTTCTCCGGCTCGCGCAGGCCCGCGCGGGCGAGCTTGATCGCGGCGGAGAGCGCCGTGATGGCCTTGTCCTGGCCGAACACCAGCCGCTTCATGTCCTTCTCGAGGTTGCCCAGCACCTCGGCGTCGGACTTGGTGACGGTCTTCGGCGGGATGCGCGCCATGGTGGCGACGGTGGCCTCAACCTCCTTCACCGTGATCTTCTTCTTGCGCTTGCCTTCCGGCACCAGCATCTGCGAGGCGCCGGTCTCGTCGATCACGTCGATCGCCTTGTCGGGCAGCTTGCGGTCGTGGATGTACTTCGCCGACAGCTCCACGGCGGCCTTGATGGCCTCGCCCGTGTACTTGAGCTTGTGGAACTCCTCGAAGTAGGGCTTCAGGCCCTTGAGGATGGCGATGCTGTCCTCGACCGTCGGCTCCTTGACGTCGATCTTCTGGAAGCGGCGGACGAGCGCGCGGTCCTTCTCGAAGTGCTGGCGGTACTCCTTGTAGGTCGTCGAGCCGATGCAGCGCACGGTGCCGGACTGCAGCGCGGGCTTCAGCAGGTTGGAGGCGTCCATGGCGCCGCCCGACGTCGCGCCCGCACCGATCACGGTGTGAATCTCGTCGATGAACAGGATGGCGCCGGGATAGTTCTCGATCTCCTTCATCACCGCCTTGAGCCGCTCCTCGAAGTCGCCGCGATAGCGCGTGCCGGCGAGCAGCGCGCCCATGTCGAGCGCGAAGATGGTGGCGTGCTTCAAGACCTCGGGCACCTCGCCGCGCAGGATCTTGCGCGCCAAGCCCTCGGCGATGGCGGTCTTGCCGACGCCGGGATCGCCGACGAACAGCGGGTTGTTCTTCTGGCGGCGGCAGAGCACCTGGATGGTGCGCAGCACCTCCTGCTCGCGGCCGATCAGCGGATCGATGCGGCCGTCGCGCGCCTTCTTGTTGAGGTTGACGCAGTAGGTGTTGAGCGCGTCCTGGCCGGGCTTCTTCTCCTCGCCGGCCTCGCTCGCCTGCTCATCGTCCACGCCGCGCACTCCTCTGGGCTCCGACATGCCCGCCCGCTTGGCGATGCCGTGACTGATGTACTGAACTGCATCGAAGCGCGTCATCTCCTGCTCCTGCAGGAAGAACGCAGCATGGCTCTCGCGCTCGGCAAAGATGGCGACGAGCACGTTGGCGCCGGTCACCTCCTCGCGGCCCGAGGACTGGACGTGCACCACTGCGCGGTGGATCACGCGCTGGAAGCCGGTCGTCGGCTGCGCCTCTGCCGTGCCCTTGTGCACGAGGTTGCCGAGCTCGGTGTCGAGGTATTCGCCGACGCGCGCGCAGTGCATCGAGATCGACGTTGCAG
>JAFKKW010000373.1 GCA_017304275.1 Hyphomicrobiales bacterium
CTTCGAGATCATCAAGTCGAAGTCGTTCGTGCGCGGCCATGTCGTGCTCGCCTCCGGCAAGGAGAGCGACCACTACTTCGACATGAAGCCCTCGATGTTCGATCCCGAGGGCGCCGACCTCCTGGCCGAGCTGATCTTCGCCCGCATCGCCGAGACGGGAGCCGACATCGTCGGCGGCCTCGAGATGGGCGCCGTGCCGCTGATCACGCCGATCTCGATCGCGAGCCGCCGCGCCGGCCGCCCGATGCCCGGATTTTTCGTGCGCAAGACCGTCAAGGATCACGGCACCAGGAAGCTGGTCGAAGGCTTGAGCGACGTCGCGGGCAAGCGCGTCGTCATCGTCGAGGACGTCACCACCACCGGCGGCTCCGCCATGAAGGCCGTCGAGGCCCTCACGGCCGCCGGCGCCGCGATCACACTCGTCGTCTCGATCCTCGACCGCGAGGAAGGCGCCGATAAGCTCTATGCAGACGCCGGCATCCCCTTCGCCTCGCTGTTCAAGGCGAGCGAGTTCCTCCGCGCCTGATCCGATCCACTCGAGCCCGCGCCAAATGAAAAAGGGAGGCTCGAAAGCCTCCCTTTGAGCGGGCGAACGTCGGATGCCGGGGGATGGGGGGAGGCGTCCGGCGGCTCGCTCGCCAAACGCTCGACCTCAGCAGGCTTCCGCGAACGGCAGCTCGGGCTCGTCGGTGACGGGCTTCGCCATCGGGAACGCGATGATGTTGGCCTCGCTGCCGATCTCGACGCCGGCCTGGCGCTGCTTGAACCAGCGGATCGAGGTGTTGGTCAGGATCGCCTCGTCCTTGACGCGCTGGATCAGCAGCCCGTCCTCGGAATCGAGAATGCGCGTCAACTTGGCTTCCAGCGCCTCCTCGCTCTCGGCGCTGCGGACGTACCAGGTCTGCTCGAGCGGGCGCGCCCAGCTCTGGCCTGCGGCCATGATCGCCTGGGCGACGACGTGCTTGATGAGGTGCGGCTTCGCGAGATCGTACGAGATGAGATAGGTGCGCATGGGGCTCTCCGTGGGCGAGAAGAGGGGGTACTCGGTGAGAACGTAGAGAGAACGTGGCATGAGTCGTTCACCACGTCTAGAGTCCGTTCGAATTTTGTTCTCTTGAGGGAAGAGGCACGGTCGAACCGTGGCGGCGGTTGCCGGGCCAAGCACAGTCAAGGCTGCTCCGACGCCGCGAGAGGATCAAAACAAATAAAGAAAATCAAAGCAATAAGGCATATTGCTGCATGCAACTCTGAGGCGAGTGAACCCTATACGAAAAGCTGGAGCTGGTCCGGATGCGGCGCCTTGGAGATGCGCACGTGCGCGCCGACGTCGATCCGGTCGGCAAGGCCGGGAAAGCGCGAGCGGAACACGTCCAGCGCCTTGGCGCGGCTGCCGGGAAAACGTTCCTCCTGCCAGATCTCGTAGAGCCGCCGCGGGTCGCATCCATAGCGCAGGATGAGGTCGCGCGGGCGGATCCTGAGCCAGCGCGCGATCCAGATATCGACCGCGTCCGCCTCGGTGAGAGCCGGGCGCGGCGGGCGCGAGCACGGAGGAATGAGATCGGCAACCTGCATAATGTGACGACGCGGACTTGACGCTGGAGACCGGAACCTATTCATCGGGCGCGAACACAGCAATCTTATGGCGCCCGCGCCCGGAGTGCTTCCGGAAAAGTGGGAACCGGTCCCGGCGAAGCCATGCAGGTTTCGTGTCCGATAAGAAGCACGACCAAATATCATCGGCGAGGAGCAGACGTGATCCTATTCCCGGCCATCGACCTGAAGGACGGCAAGTGCGTCCGCCTGAAGCTCGGTGACATGAACCAAGCCACCGTTTTCAACGACGACCCGGCCGCACAGGCCCTGTCGTTTGAGACCGGGCCGGCCGTGGAAGCGATTCTCGCCGCCATCACCATGCCGGCCCAGCTCGGCGGCGGCATTCGCGACCTCGCCACCATCGAGAGCTGGCTCGCCCGCGGCATTCGCCGCGTCATCCTCGGCACCGTCGCCGTGCGCGATCCCGCCCTCGTGCGCGAAGCCTGCAAGACCTTTCCCGGCCGCGTGGCCGTCGGCATCGACGCCAAGGGCGGCAAAGTCGCCGTCGAGGGCTGGGCCGAAACGTCGGAGCTGACCGCCATCGACCTCGCAAGACGCTTCGAGGACGCAGGCGTGGCGGCGATCATCTACACCGACATCGAGCGTGACGGCGTGCTGAAGGGCCTGAACCTGCCCGCGACCGCCGAGTTGGCCCGCGCCACGTCGATCCCCGTCATCGCCTCCGGCGGTCTTGCGTCCATCAACGACGTGAAAGCGCTGCTCACGCCCGAGTACAACAGGCTCGAAGGTGCCATCACCGGCCGCGCACTCTATGATGGCCGCCTCGACGCGCGCGAAGCGCTGGCCCTGCTCAACGCCGCAGGCTAGGGTGAGGTGGCGACATCAGAGCTTTGATTTCGACATATCGGAACTCCGGCCTTCGCCGGAGTGACGTCAGACCCGATGCGGTTGACGTCATCCCGGCAGAGACCGGGATCCAGACACGTGTGCCGCATCATGTGCCGCTGGGTTTGCCAAGACCGGAACTGCTCTAGGCCTGCAATGCTGAAAACGCGCATCATCCCCTGCCTCGACGTCAAGGACGCCCGCGTCGTCAAGGGCGTCAACTTCGTCGATCTCGTCGATGCTGGCGATCCCGTGGAGGCCGCCGCGGCCTACGACGCCGCCGGCGCCGACGAGCTGTGCTTCCTCGATATCACCGCCTCGCACGAGGCCCGCGACGTCATCTTCGACGTCGTGGAACGCACGGCCGAGCGCTGCTTCATGCCGCTGACCGTCGGCGGCGGCGTGCGCACGGTGGACGACATCAGGAAGCTTCTCGAAGCCGGCGCCGACAAGGTCTCGATCAATACCGCGGCCGTGACGAACCGCGCCTTCGTGCGCGAGGCGTCCGAGAAGTTCGGCGCCCAGTGCATCGTCGTCGCCATCGATGCCAAGCGTGTCTCGGCGGAGGGCGCGCCGCCGCGCTGGGAGATCTTCACCCACGGCGGCCGCAAGCCGACCGGGATCGATGCGATTGAATACGCGAAAGAGGTCGTATCCCTGGGCGCGGGCGAGATCCTGCTGACGTCCATGGATCGCGACGGCACCAAGGCGGGCTTCGACATCGCGCTGACTCGCGCCATTTCCGACGCCGTTCCCGTCCCGGTCATCGCCTCGGGCGGCGTCGGCACGCTCGACCATCTCGTGGCGGGCGTGAAGGACGGCCACGCGAGCGCTGTGCTCGCCGCCTCGATCTTCCACTTCGGCACCTACACCATCGGCGAGGCCAAGCGGTACATGGCCGACGCCGGCATCGCCATGCGCGGCGGCTAGCTCCCTTCCTCTCATCTTCAAGCGATCTGCGATTGCTTCCGGCCTCCCATCACGGCAGAGAGGCTTCGTATGGGCGGAGGTTTTGCGCCCTGCGGCGGCTCTGAGTTGGTTCCCCCGTCGCAAGTCCGGGGCCCGCAAAAATCAGAGCGTCTTATCCGGATACCGGCAGATGTCTCGAATGAGGCAGACCGGACACGCGGGCTTGCGCGCCTTGCAGACATAGCGTCCGTGCAGGATCAGCCAATGATGCGCGTGCACGCCGTACTGCGGCGGGATCTTCGCGAGCAGGTCCGCCTCCACCGCCAGCGGCGTCTTGCCGTCCGACAGCCCGATGCGGTTCGAGACCCGCAGCACATGCGTGTCGACCGCCATCGTCGGCGCGCCGAATGCGACGTTCATGACCACGTTTGCGGTTTTGCGCCCGACGCCGGGCAGCGTTTCGAGCGCGTCGCGGTCCTGCGGAACGGCGCCGCCGAATTCCCGGATCAGCTTCTCGCTGAGCAGGATCACGTTCTTCGCCTTGGCCCGGAAGAGCCCGATGGACTTGATATGATCGCGCACGGCATCCTCGCCGAGCGCCAGCATTTTCCGCGGCGTATCCGCTTTTGCGAACAGCGCCCGCGTCGCCTTGTTGACGCCCGCGTCCGTCGCCTGGGCCGAGAGCACCACCGCGACCAGAAGCGTGTACGGGTTCGAGTGCTCGAGCTCCCCCTTGGGCTCGGGGTCGGCGGCCGCAAAACGGCGGAAAATCTCTGCGATTTCAGCGCGCGAAAGGCCGCGCCGGGCGGTACGGGAGCGCTTGGGGGCGGGCGCGCACGCCGGCCCGCCGCCAGGCGAGACGGAACGATGCAGGGCGGTTTGGCGCTTTGACAAGGTGGATTCCGAAGCTAGGCTTGAGCCATGAACGATAGCGGACCTACCCCTGCCGACGCGAGCGTGTTTCGCGCGGTTCTCCATCCCCACCGGTCGCTGCCGCCCAAGGGCTTCCTGATCCTGATGCTCGCCATCGGCAGCGTCAGCTTCGTTTCAGGCATGGTCTTCCTGATGATGGGAGCCTGGCCCGTGATGGGCTTCTTCGGCCTCGACGTGGCGCTCGTCTATCTCGCCTTCAGGCTCAACTACAGGGCCGCGCGCGCCTACGAGCTGGTCGAGCTGACGCCGCGCACGCTGACGGTGACGCAGGTGTCCGCCTCAGGCGAAGCCAAGAGCATCGCCTTCAATCCCTATTGGGTGCGCGTGCTCTTTTCTGAGCGGCCGGACGGCGGCAATCACCTGAAGCTCGCGTCGCACGGCAACGAGCTGGAGTTCGGCCGGGTTCTGAACGACGACGAGCGGCGCGATTTCGCCACCGCGCTGCGTCGCGCCCTCGACGCCCGCCGCATGAGCTTCTCGGCCTGACGGATCCGATCCGCGGCCGACGGCCGGCAAAAAAATGAAGGCCGGGCGGCACCCCCCGGCGCGCCCGACCTTCCCCCCGTCAAACCTTTTGCATCGCCTCAGGCGTCCGCCGGCTCCTTGCCGGAGGCATTGGCGAGCGCCGGAATCCTGGGCTCTGCGATCTCGCGCTCGCGGCGGCGCGGCTGCGGCGGCTGGAACGCGCGGCGCGCGTGGAACTCGCAGTAAGGCAGACCCGTCACCTTGGTCTTGCCGCAGAAATGGAAGTCCGCCGCCTGCGGGTCGCCGATCGGCCAGCGGCACGAGCATTCGGTCAGCGTCTGGATCGTGCGGCGCTCCTTGAGCGGGATCACGAGTTCCTCGACCGACGGCGTGAACGGCTCGGCCTCGGGCTGGTAGAGCGCCCGCAGCGCCGGATTGCCCTGCGGCGCGAAACGGGACTTCTGCTGGATCCGGCGCGCATTTGCGGCGGCACGGGCCCGCGGGCGATGCGATTTCATGCGCGACGTGGTGGCGCGGCCGGACAGTCCGAGCCTGTGCACCTTTCCGATCACGGCGTTGCGCGTCACGCCGCCGAGCCGGCCGGCGATCTGGCTTGCGCTAAGACCTTCGGACCAGAGCTTCTTCAGAAGCTCAACCCGTTCATCGTTCCACGCCATAGTCGGTGCTCCTCAAAGCATGAGCCTTCCGGGCCGAGGACCCAGGACAGGCAGGCGCGCGAGAGAGACCGGCGGCGAAGATCACGCTGGGCGAGAACACACGCCGAGCGTGAGCAGAGCCACAGCCTGCTCGCAACGCGAACTGAAGATGACGCAGGAACTAGAGCGGACCGGCGGAGCTAAGCCGCTGATACTGAGGTCCGAACGCATGCCAGACGGTACAAAGGCCGATCGGGAGACCGGCAACACCATGACAGCCGCAATACAACGCGAGATGTCGTGTCTGGACCCTGTTAACCTACAATAACTTGATTTTCTTGTACAAGCAGGCCCCACTTCGAACGGGGCTATTGACAGGGGACGCGTGGCTGCTTCGCCACAGGGTGAGTCGCCGCGCCCTGAAGAAACGGCCCGTTGCGACTTTCCCCGATATTATTGCGCTTCGTCGCGGCGCAATCATGACCGCAAGCGTCGGGCAGCGCGCCTGCCCGCCGCGTGGTCGGGAACGCCGCGCCGCGGCGGGGGAGATTGGGCGGCGCTCCGTTGACTTTACCACACGGCGCGCGTATCACGCCTGCTTTCGCGCGGCCGCCGGAAGGGCGGCTTTCGTCTTTTTTGGGGAGCGGGATGGGCGCCGGGTCCAAACCCCTCACAGCCTCGATTGCCGCAAATTCGGGTCCCGCCGAGGGCCCGTCGCCTGCCGTCATGGGCACCTACGCGCGCCAGAACGTCGTGTTTGCCCGGGGTGAAGGCGCCTGGCTCGAAACCGACACCGGCGAGCGCTACCTCGATTTCGCATCCGGTATTGCCGTCAATGCGCTGGGCCACGCCCATCCGCGCCTCGTCGCAGCTTTGACGGAGCAGGCCGGCAAGCTCTGGCACACCTCCAACCTCTATCGCGTGGCCGGCCAGGAAAAGCTGGCCGCCCGCCTCGTCGCAGCGACGTTCGCCGACAAGGTATTCTTCTGCAATTCGGGCGCTGAGGCTTGCGAGGGCGCCATCAAGGCCGCCCGCCGCTACCATTTCGTGACCGGCCACCCCGAGCGTTGGCGCATCGTGACCTGCCTGGGCTCGTTCCACGGCCGCACGCTGGCGACCCTCGCCGCCGCCGGGAATCCGAAATACCTCGAAGGCTTCGGTCCCGAGGCGCCGGGCTTCGACCACGTGCCCTACGGCGATCTGGAGGCCGTCGCAGCCGCCATCGGTCCCGAGACGGCGGCCGTCATGATCGAGCCCGTGCAGGGCGAAGGCGGCGTCAACGTCGGCTCTGCCGACTATCTCAGGGGCCTGCGCGCCGTTTGCGACGAGGCCGGCATCCTGCTCCTGCTCGACGAGGTGCAGACCGGCGTCGGCCGCTCGGGCAAGCTCTTCTCGCACGAGTGGGCGGGCATCACGCCGGACATCATGGCGGTCGCGAAAGGCATCGGCGGCGGCTTCCCGCTCGGCGCCGTGCTGGCGACGGAGGCGGCAGCGGCGGGCCTGACGCCCGGCATGCATGGCTCGACCTTCGGCGGCAATCCGCTGGCAACCGCGGTCGGAGACGCCGTGCTCGACGTCGTCCTCGAGCCGGGTTTCCTCGACACCGTGCAGCAGAAGGCCCTGCGCCTGCGCCAGAGCCTTGCGCGCCTGCAGGACCAGTTCCCGGACCTCGTGCTGGACGTGCGCGGACAAGGCTTGCTGATAGGTATCAAGCTGGCTGTCGCTCCCGCGGATGTCGTCGCCGCGGCACTCGCCGAGCGTGTCCTTGTCGTCGGCGCCGGCGACAACGTCGTGCGTGTGCTCCCGCCGCTGATCGTCGCCGATCACGAGATCAGCGAAGGCGTCGAGCGCCTGGCGCGCGCGCTGACGCACGTCTCATCCAAAACCCGATAATCGCAACCCCGGACTGGAGCCGGCCGAAGGCCATGGCAAAACCGACCGCTATTCGACATTTCCTGGATCTCGACGAGATCGACGCCAAGACGCTCCGGCGCATCATCGATGCCGCCCACGCCATGAAGAAAGCCGGCAAGCGCGTCCCTGCGAAATTGAAGCCGAAGGGCGTCAGGGACGACGTGCTGGTGATGATCTTCGAGAAGCCGTCGACGCGCACGAGGGTGTCGTTCGACGTCGCCATGCGCCAGCTCGGCGGCCAGACGATCATGTTGAACCAGAACGATCTCCAGCTCGGCCGCGGCGAGAGCATCGCCGATACGGCGCGCGTTCTCTCGCGCTACGCCGACGCGATCATGATCCGCGCCAATTCCCACACCACGCTGTTGGATCTCGCCAAATACGCGACCGTGCCGGTGATCAACGGGCTGACCGACAAAACCCACCCCTGCCAGATCATGGCCGACATCATGACGTTCGAGGAGAGCGTGGGGCCCATCAAGGGGCGCACGGTGGCCTGGGTGGGCGACGGCAACAACGTCGCCGCCTCCTGGATGCAGGCCGCGGCGAAATTCGGCTTCGAGCTGCGCGTGGCCTGCCCGGCGGAGCTGGCGCCGAGCGACGACATCCTCGACTGGGTGCGCCGCGAGAAGGCCAACGTCACCGTCATGACCGATCCCGCAAAGGCGGTCCGCGGCGTCGACTGCATCGTCACCGATACCTGGGTGTCGATGGGTGATACGGACGGCGCGCGCCGGAAGCAGCTCCTGAAGCCCTATTGCGTGGACGCCGCCTTGATGTCCAAGGCGGCCAAGGGCGCGATCTTCATGCATTGTCTGCCCGCCTACCGCGGCAACGAGGTGACGGAGGACGTTCTCGAAGGCCCGCAGTCTGTGGTCTTCGACGAGGCCGAGAACCGCCTGCACGCGCAAAAGGCCATCCTCGCCTGGTGTCTCGCGGGCGGCTGACCGGCGATCGGTTCGCTGCGGCCGCGATCCGACACCTGAAACGAACGGCGCGTGCAGCATACCGAGGGCGCCGGCGTTCTTTCCCGCCGCCGCGAAAGATGCTGTAAGAGCAGCGGGATGCGAAGCGCCGTCGGGAAGGGAAGGAACGCTCTCGAATGTCCATTCAGTCCATCGTCGGCCTGGGCTTGCTGGTGGCTCTCGGCCTGGCCGGCGTCGTCTATTCGGCCCGCGAGGCCGAGCCGCTGGGCCTCCTCGGAGCCGCCGCGTTCGTCAACCTTCTGCTCGCTGCCGTCGGCATCGGCGAGCGGCGTGCGCTGAACCGGGCCGGCGTGGCATCGAGCGCGGTGGAAAGCGCCACCGCCCGCGCCATGGGGCTCATATGGCTCTGGGGCGCGGCCGCCCTCGTCCTCGTCTACACGACCGTGATGTCGTGGCGCGAGTGGACGCACTTCTCGGCCGCTTTTGCCGCTGCCGGCTTGATCTGTCTCGGCTTCTCCGCCCTGCTCGCCAAGGACGCAAGGAGCGGTAAGGAAGACGCCACGCTCCTGCGCCTGGGCCGGTATTTCGCCATCGCGCAGTTGGTGGGCATGGTCGCGACCCTGATCGGTCTCGCCGTCGATCCCGACAAGGAGATCCTCTATGCGGTCGACAGCGATTGGGCCGGCAACGGCATTTTCCTGCTCGGCGCGCTGGCCTTGGCCATCGTCTCGGCCTACGCCTTGATTGACCACAAGAAAAATTCACCCTAGACCATGATCGCGTCGAACCATCGGTTCGAAGCGTGAAACATCGGTCTCATCAAAGGCATAGAGCGCGCTCCCGTTCAATCGAAGCTGATCGCGCTCTAGTGAAGAAGCTCGCATGAGCACCAATCACCATGGGCGTCCCTACACGCCGGGAATCTCGTTGCGGCCGCTTCTGCCGTGGCTGCTGCTCGCCTCTGCCCTCAGCGTCTCCATGATGGTGCTCGGCGCGGGGCGTGGCGACGCGTTCCTGCCCTCGCTGGCGGCGGGGTTGCTGATGGCGCTGGTCGCCGGCACGGGGCTCGGCATTAATGCGCCGCTCTGGTCGAAGCGCAGCGGACCCGGTGCCCGCCCGGACGGCGCGCTGTCGATCCGCGAGGCGCTCCGCTGCAACGTCTGGCTCGCGGCACTGGTCTACGCGTGGGGCGCCTCCGCGCTGTTCGCCATCTACTCCCTGTCCGATCTGACCTGGCGCCACGCCTTCCAGTACGGCTCCGGCGCCGCTCTGTTCGCCGCCGGGCTCGGCCTCTACGGCCTCCGGCTCGGCCGCGCGAGCGATCGCGCTCCGCCGCCCCTCATGCTGACCGTCATCCACGGTCTCGCCGCGGCGGGCGGCCTCGTCTATCTGATCGGCACCGATAAGCTCGCGAATGCGAAAGGCGACTGGGCCGCGAACGAGGTATTCCTGTGGGGCGGTTTTGCGATCGTCGCGCTCTGCATCATGTCGGCCATGACGCAGACGCGCATCCCGTCCGCCTCTACGCGTTCTTGAACGCGGCGCGCCGCTTCTCGGTGAATGCGGCCATTCCTTCCTTCTGATCGTGGGTCGCGAACAGCGAATGGAACGTGCGCCGCTCGTAGCGGATGCCTTCCGCCAGCGTCGTCTCGTAGGCGCGGTTGACGCAGTCCTTGGTCATCATCGCCGCCGGGAGAGACATCGACGCAATGGTCTCTGCCGTCTTGAGCGCATCGGCAACAAGGTCGGCTGCTGGCACGACGCGCGCCACCAGCCCCGCGCGCTCGGCTTCCGCCGCGTCCATCATGCGTCCCGTGAGACAAAGCTCCATGGCCTTGGACTTGCCGACGGCACGGATCAGCCGTTGTGTGCCGCCCGCTCCCGGCATGATCCCGAGCTTGATCTCCGGCTGCCCGAACTTGGCGGTGTCGGCAGCGAGGATCAGGTCGCAGCTCATGGCGAGCTCGCAGCCGCCGCCGAGTGCGAAACCGGCAACCGCGGCGATCACCGGCTTGCGGCAGCGGCTGATGCGCTCCCAGCTCGCGATGAAGTCCGACTTGTAGGCCTCCATATACGTCTTGGCCTGCATCTCCTTGATGTCGGCACCGGCCGCGAACGCCTTTTCGGAGCCGGTGACGACGATCGCGCCGATGCCCTCGTCCGCCTCGAACCCGTCGAGCGCCTGGTTGAGCTCGGTGATGAGTTGGTCGTTGAGGGCGTTGAGCGCCTGCGGTCGGTTGAGGGTGATCAGCCCCACGCGGCCGCGCGTCTCGACCAGGATCGTTTCGAAAGCCATGCCCTGCGCTCCATGCTCGCCAAAAAATTTCAGTGCTGGCACACAGGGCAGTAAAAGCTGGACCGTCCGCCTTGCACGCTGCGTCGCACAATGCCCCGGCAACCCGGTCTGGCGCAAGGCTCACCCGCGCGGCCGTAGACCTGGAACGTGTTCTGGAATCCGCCGCTGCTGCCGTCGGCCTGGCGGTAGTCGCGCAGCGTCGATCCGCCGGCTTTTATCGCGGCCTCGAGCACGCTCTTGATGCCGGCGACGAGGCGGACGGCATCAGCCGTCGGCTTGCCGCTCTTGGTCGCAAGAACCGACGCTAGACGGGTCGGCTTGAGGCCGGCACGGAACAGGGCTTCGCACACGTAGATGTTGCCGAGCCCGGCCACGATGCGCTGGTCCATGAGAAACGCTTTGAGATCGCTGCGCCGCCCGAGCGCCCGCCCTGCGAGATAGTCGGGCGTAAGAGCCGTCGACAGGGGCTCCACGCCGAGCCCGCGCATCATCGCGTGCTGCGCCAGCTCCGCCTCCGGCACCAGCAGCATGTAGCCGAACCGGCGCGGATCGGCGTACGTGACGCGCCCGCCGCCCTGCATGTCGAACACCGCGTGCATGTGCTTGGGTCCCGCGTCCACGTCCTGCTCGTAATCGCCGAGAAGATGCGGGGCGACCTCGCCGGGCGCCTGCACATGGAAGCGTCCCGTCATCCCGAGATGCATCAGGAGCGCTTCATCGGTCGACAGATGCGCGATGAGATACTTGGCGCGCCGCTCGAGGCTGTCGACGCGCGCGCCCGTGAGGCGCTTGGCGAAGTTCTCGGGAAACGGAAAGCGCAGGTCCGCGCGCCGCGTCGTCACCCGCGCGAACGTCTTGCCGGTCAGCACGGGCGCGAGTCCCATGCGTACGGTCTCGACTTCGGGCAGCTCCGGCATGCTCGCTCCTCTCGTCGGCGCC
>JAFKKW010000374.1 GCA_017304275.1 Hyphomicrobiales bacterium
CTCACCGTGAGAGCCGTCAACGGACCTTTGAGGACCACCGATCGGAAACGGGTGCTCGAAACCCGAGGCGCGCGTGCGCCTTCGCAGTCAGTACGCGACATAGAACGCCATCCCACGGGCTCCTTGACGGAGCCTCAACCTGCCTAGCTGCTCCGGGCGCCGCTTGTTGGCGCGGTCTTTCCCATCGAGCCTGCCCAGGATGGCAGATAGCGATTGCGATCCCGTTAAGTGGCTCTGCTACCGGCTTTATTTTACGGTGTGGTAACCAGTTCTTGAGAGGGAAGTCAGGACTGTGTAGGGTCCAGCGCCCTTGCGCGACATGCACCCCGTGCGCACGCACCTGGGCTCTCCGGAGGGATGGTCGAGTGGTTTAAGGCACCGGTCTTGAAAACCGGCGTGGGTGCAAGCCCACCGTGGGTTCGAATCCCACTCCCTCCGCCATATTTGTTTGATTTTATTATGTTTTCCCTGAAGCTACCCTAACATTTCGCCCAACACAATTTGGACGTTGGCCAGCTCCTCGTTGAAGCTCACGCCATCGACGGATGCGCCCCGGTCGCGTCTTCGGTGTGATCAGGGTTTCGATGTTTTGCGGAGCGTCGAAATTAGCTCAATCCAAAGGCAAGTTGCGGTGGAACGCCCTGTATTGCGCCAGGAGATCGGTGTTCCTCCGGTTACGATCAAAGCATCGCCTTTGGCCAGGGCGATTGTCTCGCCGGTATCGCCGAACTCGAAATTCAGTCCTCCATGCAGCATGAAAGCAAAGTCGTCGCCGGGGCGGACGATGAACCCGCCGCTCGTCTGGCCCGCCGGAACATGCAAAAGGGCGGGCTCGAGATCGTGGCTGCCGGGAGGGGCCAATTCCTCCCATATCACGCCGCCCCCGATCACGGTGCGCGGCCGATCCGCAACCCTCATGACGCGACGGCTGGGATCGACGGCGGACGCGAATTTGCTCATCGGGATGGAGAACACGTCGGCCATGCGGGACAGCGTCTGGATCGACACTCCTGACTCACCCCGCTCCGCGGCCGCCAGGAACGAGCGAGAGATGCCGATCAGATCCGCAGCCTCGGCCTGACTCAGTCCCTTGCCGATGCGGGCCCGCCTGATGCGAGCACCGGTCGAGGCGAGTTCCGTGCTCGTTGCGACGGCGACGGGACGGTTGCGCTCCTCGCTTCTCTTGCGCCGATTTGCTGCTGCCTTGGCGATGACCTGCCGAAGCGCCGTCTCGGAAAACACCCGATGCCCGCCGGACGTCCGCGTCGACATCACGTACCCGAGGCGCTCCCAGACGCGCACGGTCTGCACGCTCACGCCCGCGACCTCGGCTACCTTGCCGATCGAATAATTCTTTACCTGATCGTCGCTATTCGGAGATTTAGGCTTGCGATGCATCGGGACCATGTTGGAAGGCGCAGACGTCAATGTAAACCCTGTGCCGGGCATTCGACAATTGCACTCAATGATCTTACAGTCGAACTGTAGCTATTGGCGGCGTCGAGATGCCCGATCGCCTGAACTTTGTGCACGAGGAGCTCGAGGTGATGGCGCGTAGGGGTGATGGAAATCCGGCCGACAATGAAGCTCCGGCCTTCGTTGTCGAGGAAAACGGCATCAATCTCATTCCGGAGGCCAAGCGTACGTCCAAACCGAACGATCTGTTCTGGATCTGGTGCGGCGCCAATATCATCCTCACTTACATCATCACTGGCAGCCTGCTCACCAGACTGGAGCTATCGACATCACAAATGCTCGCAGTCGTTCTGGCAGGCAATCTCTTTTACGTGCTGGTGGGCTATGGCGGAATCCCCGGCGCTCGTGTGGGGACAACGACGCTCGTGATCAGCCGGGCGGCATTCGGGCGACGGGGCAATAGCGTACCCTGCTTATTGTCGTGGCTGACCGTCGTCGGGTGGGAAGCCGTCAACCTCGTGCTCGGAGCCTTTGCGGTCTTCGCCCTGTTCGACGGATTTGGCTGGCCGCTCGGACCATCCGGCAAAGCGGCCGCGCTCGCGCTGCTGTCGGTTTTCACCTTCGGCGTCGCCGTTCTTGGCCACGCGACGATTGTCGTCCTGCAGCGCTGGTTCACCTGGGGACTGGGCATCGTGGTGCTCGGGCTTGTGCCTCAGGTTTGGGCCGCGTCCTCTGAGCCGGCGATGGCCCATGCCGGCGAGGCCTCATCGGTCGCAGTGTGCCTCGCCTTCACGCTTGTCGCATCGCTGCCGATCAGTTTCGCCAATTATCCGGCCGATTACACGCGATATCTTCCCCGGCACGCGTCCGGCACCAGCATCGTGTTCTGGACCTTCCTAGGCGCATACGTTCCCGCGGTGCTGCTGTCGATGCTCGGCTATTTTGCGGCCAAGGCCACCGATCTGTCTGACCCCGTCGCTGGCTTTCAGCCGTTGCTCCACTCCTGGTACTTTCATTTATTCATCGCCACCGTGCTCGGCGGCACGATTACGAACAACTTCCTCAACACCTACAGCTCCGGCTTGAGCCTGCTTGCACTCGGTCTCAATGTTTCGCGTCCCACAGCGGTGATCCTGGACGCGCTGCTCGCCGGCTCCATCGCGGCCTACGCGATCTTCTTCCACGACTTCACGTCGGCTTTCATCGCCTTCCTGTCCCTTATGGTTTTCTGGCTGGCGCCATGGACCGGTGTCTACGTTGCTGACATCTGGCTGCGAGGTTCATCCTATCGCGGACTGGATCTCCTGTCGCCGGACGGCGGCATATACGGCTATCGCTCCGGCTGGCACGTCACGGGATTCGTCTCGTGGCTTTGCGGTTGTGCGGCGGCGTTAATGTGCACCGCTACCGATCAGTTCGCGTCACCGTTCGCGGTGTCGTTTCTCGGAGGTGCAGACGTCAGCGTCGCCGCAGGTTTTCTCGTGGCTGCCACGATGTATCTGGGCCTCGCTAGCGTGCCTGCCGGAAGCAAGGCGCTTTCCTTCGACATCGATTGACGAAGCTACAATCCTATTGTAGATTTTCGTCAACCATAAAGGGGAGGATGCCATGCGCAAACCGGTGATGGCTTTAGCACTGCTACTGAGTCTTCTGATCCCCTGCGACAGAGCCGCAGCGGAAGCCCCGGCCGCTCTCCCCATCAAGGTGAAGGCTCTGACGGACTACCTACTCTATTTCTTCGACGGGCGGCGGCCGGCCGAGCGCTATGTGAAGGACTGGAACTGGTTTGACGACGCATCCATGAAGCTCGGCGTGGGGACCTATGTCATCCATCGTGGCGATGAAGCCTTCGTGTACGACACCTTCCCCAGCTTGCCCCAGGGTAAGTTCGTCCGCGACTACCTCGAAAAAATGGGCATCAAGAAATTCAAAGTCATCCATAGCCACTGGCATCTGGATCACGTGGCGGGAGACGCCGCCTACAGCGACAGCGAGGTCATAGCTACGACGGCCACGCGGGACGCGCTCGTCAAGCAGAAGGCAGATATCGAGGCGGGGAAGCTGTGGGGTCTTCCGTCCATCAATCCGACACGGATTCCTGACGTTACGTTCGATGGCAGCAAGGAGCTGTCGGTCGGCGACATCAAGTTCGAATTGCGACAGATCAACATCCACACCGTGGACAGTTGCGTCATCTACATTCCCAAGGACAAGCTGCTTCTCGCGGGCGACACGCTCGAGGATTCTCTGACCTACATGATCGAAGTCGAGAATTTGGCGGAGCACGTCAAGAATCTCAAGGTGATGCGCAGCTGGGACATCGCGAGAATCTTTCCCAACCACGGCAATCCCGATGTCATCATAGCCGGCGGTTACGACAAGACGCTCATCGACGCCACGATCGACTACGTCACGAAAATGCTGCAGAAGTCGCAGGATCCGAACTATCTCGACGGATCGATGGAAGACTACATCGGTGATTCCGCCAAAAAGGGGTGGGTGCAAATGTTCGAGCCCTATCGTGACGTGCACACCCAGAATCTGAAGACGGTGTCGGATTACTGGAAGGGCAAGGAGCTGCCGGCAATAGCGCAATAAGCTTTTCTCACCAGAGGCCAGGCGTCACGTCGCGTCTGGCCTCCGGATAGAGGAGTTCACCGACATGCCAGCGCGCCGGTTAGGTGCATTGCCGCTCGCGATCGTTGCGTTGCTCTCCTGCTCCGCGCCAAGTTGGGGCCAATCCGAGCCGCGGGACGTATTCTGGAAGGACCTGGTTCCGCCGTCCGTGAAACTCAATCTGGCGAGACGAGCGCTCCATCCGGGCACGGCCGCGTTGTCAGGCGGTGAAGGGCGCTTCATGGAGCGTAGACCCGAGGAGACGTCGCAGAGCCCCGAAGCAGACGTCGTCACGGAGCTGGACGGGCATCGCGTCCGGATCGGCGGTTATGTGGTTCCTCTGGATTTCAGGGCCACCGTCGTGGACGAGTTCCTGCTCATTCCCTACGTCGGAGCTTGTGTGCACGTGCCTGCGCCGCCAGCGAATCAAATCATTCATGTGACCACTGACAGGGGCATCACGATCCAAGGGCCCTTCGATCCTGTGATCGTCACGGGCACCATACGAACAACGCGAGTGTCAACAGGCATTGCCGACGCTGGCTATAGCCTGCTCGCTGATACGGTGAAGGCACATCGGCCTTATCAGGATTGAGCCGGTATCGATCTGTTGCGGGTGCGGTTGACGCCGCAAGTGGATGTCCAGCGAGCGACGATGGCTACTGACCGGCGGGCTGATTGTGCCGCAGCCGCTCCGGCCAGCCCCGGGTAAAAATCGACGAGTGCTAACCATCGGATGGAAGAAGAAGACCGAAACCGGTCGTGAGATTCACAGCTGCGATAGACGAAGCGCAGGCTGGTCTGGCCGACGCCAGTCCTAAGCCATTCGATGCGAAGCTCAAAGTCGGAAGCGAGTTCACAATCAAAGTCTTTCGGTCGCCAGTAGCCAAGCCCACATTCTTTACCGCCGGCGGGAACAGCGATGGACAGTCGGGCGGCTGGTTCGTCAGCTAGATCGACGCCGACCTGCAGCTTTGTGTGAGGACGAGAAGGACCGTTTAAATAGCTAGATACCGCAGTTTTCTGCACACCCGCGAATAATCACGAACATCATGTTGGCGGACACGTTCTCCGCCAATTCATCGCGCTCTTGCCGCGTGGGAGCACGGCGCTGGACGCTTCGTTGCGGTCCGGCAACAGGCGCGGGCGGACGGATGCCTAGACGAGGTTAGACGTTTTCATCTGCCGACACGTCGATGATCAATGGTCCCGATGACGCCGGGGCTGACCCAGCGGACTCAGACACGAGACCTTCCCGCTTCCGAGTTGTGCGGCCGGCGTCACCCTGCATGACAGAGCCCCGTGGTTGACACGGGGCTCTGTGGTTTTGAACGTCACGCTTCGGACGGATAGGGTCCGAAGCGATCATGGTCTCTAGGCGACCTTCGCGCCCATCGGCATGCGGCGCACCCGCTTGCCGGTCGCCGCAAAGACGGCGTTGGCAAGCGCCGGCGCAAACGGCGGCAGGCCCGGCTCGCCGACACCGGCCGCGTTGCGGCCGGGTTGCGGCTCGACAATGTGGACGTCGACGATCTTCGGGAAGTTCGCCATGGTCGCAATGTTGTAGTCGAAGAAGTTCGATTGCTCGACCGCACCGTCCTTGAACGTGATGCCGCTGTAGAGCGCTTGCGACATCCCCATCACCGCCGCACCCTCGACCTGCGAGCGGATGCGTTCCGGATTGACGTAGAAGCCGCAATCCATGACGGTCACGGCGTGCGGCACCGTGATCGTGCCATCCTCCTTCACGTCCACATGCACGACCGTCGCGACGTAGTTGTGCCACGCCAGATGTGCCGCGAGCCCGAGGGCCTGGCCCTTCGGCAACGGCTTGCCCCACCCCGCCTTCTCCGTTGCAAGGTTCACCACGTGCTTCAAGCGCGCGGTTTCGATCGGGAAGGATTCGTAGGGATCGCCGTAGTGCCAGAAGTCCTCCGGGAAGCCCAACGCCTTCGGATCGAGCGTACGGTCGGGCCCGATGAGCTCGAGCAGGAACTCCTTATGGTCCTTGCCCAGCATGTGAGCAGCCTCGGCGACGGCGGACTGCACCGCGAACGCTCTCGGAATGTTCGACACCGAGCGATACCAGCCGATGCGCGTGTGCGCGAGCGCCTGGCCGTTCTCGCAGCGCAAGTTCGGGATGTCGTACGGCAGGTTCACGAAGCCCATGCCATACTCGATCGGGAACTGGTAGCCGCTGTCGGGTGCGAAGGTCGAGAGGATCGATGGCGCGACCGTGCGATGACGCCAGCCCGCCACCTTGCCCGCGTCGTCGAAGGCCATATCGATGCGCTCGACCGAGGTCGTGTGGTAGAAGCCGTGACGGATGTCGTCCTCGCGCGTCCACTGCAGCAACACCGGCGTGCCGCCGAGCTTCTTGGAGACGAGCGCCGCTTCGATCATGAAGTCCCACTTCGACTTGCGGCCGAAGCCGCCGCCCAGCAGGGTGACGTGAACCGTGACATTCTCGATCGGCAGACCCAACGCCTTGGCGATATCCTCGCGCGCGCCGTAGGGGCTCTGCACCGGCGCCCACAGCTCGGCCTTGTCACCGTCGACCCGGGCGACGCAACACAGCGGCTCCATGGCCGCCTGCGAGAGGTGCTGCATGTGATATTCGCCGGTGAAGGTGCTCTTGGCGCCCTTCCAGGCCGCATCGAAATCGCCCTGGTTGCGGATCACCTTGCCGGGCTCCGCGGCCGTCTTCGACATCTCCTTGAAGTAGGCGTCCGTGTTGTAGCTGGCGTTGGGGCTTTGCTCCCACTCGATGACCAGCGACTCACGGGCGATAATGGCCGCATAGGTCGTGTTGGCGACGACCACGACACCGCCAAGCTGGCCGAACTTGCGCGGCACCTCGTGCACGCCCTCCATCTCGAAGATGTCCTCGACGCCGGCCATCTTCTTCGCCTCGGTGGCATCGAACGACTTCACCTTGCTACCGAGCACCGACGGGCGGGCGATGACCGCAAACTTCATGCCCGGCAGACGGACGTCGGCGCCGTAGACCGCCTTGCCCATGGTGATGTTGCGCAGGTCCGTGATCTTCGTCTCGCCCTTGCGCATGTAGTTGAATTCTGCAGGCGTCTTGAAGAGCAGCGTGTCGCGGGCCGGTACGGGCAGCGCCATCGCCGCTTCCGCGAGTTCGCCGAAGCCGAGCTTCTTGCCGGTGTCGTTCTTCTCGGCGTCGAGCAGCACGACGTGATGCGCCTTGGCGCGGCAGAGCGCGACATCGACGCCCCACTTGGCGGCAGCGGCGGTCTCCAGCATCTGGCGCATGGCGGCACCGCACTCGCGCATGGGCTGGATGTAATGGCGCATGGAGCGCGAGCCGTCAGTATCCTGGTTGCCGTAGAGTGGCTCGTCGCCCACGGCCTGCTGGATGCTGACCCGCGACCAGTCGGCCTCCATCTCGTCGGCCAGGACCATCGGAAGGCTGGTGCGCACGCCGGTGCCCATCTCTGAGCGATGGGCGAGAATGGTCACGGCGCCGTCCGGTTTGATGGAGACAAACACGTGCGGATCGCTGGCGTTGCCGTAGCCGTGCGGCATGCTTGCGCCACCGGTGGGATAGGGCGTCAACGGTTCAAGGGCTGCCGCATCCGGGATGCGCACGGCAAGAACGAAGCCCGACGCCGCGACCGCGCCGCCGAGGAACTTGCGGCGGCTCACGTTCTCGATCACGACCGGCGCTGCCTTGCGCTCTGCCTTTTGGGCTTCCTGCTTCAGATAATGCAACATGGCTCACACTCCTCCCGCTGCAAGGCGGATCGCCGCATGGATGCGCTGATAGCAGCCACAACGGCAGAGATTTCCACTCATGTCCTCGGCGATGTCGGTGTCGGAGGGGGCGTTGTTCTTGGCGAGCAAGGAGGCGGCCTGCATGATCTGGCCGGCCTGGCAGAACCCGCATTGAGGCACGCTCAGCTCACGCCATGCCTTCTGCACGGGGTGCTCGCCGTCGAGGCTCAAGCCCTCGATCGTGGTGATGGTCTTGCCGTTGGCCATCTCGACCGTCGTCATGCAGGAGCGGACGGCCGCGCCGTCGAGGTGAATCGTGCAGGCACCGCACACACCCTGACCGCAGCCGTATTTCGTGCCGGTGAGCCCGGCGATGTCGCGTAGATACCAGAGCAGGGGCGTGCCTGGATCGCCGTCGAAAGTGCGGCTTTCGCCGTTCACGGTGATGGTTGCCATGGTTCATTCTCCCGATTTCACGGCGGCGCCAAACCCGCCAACTGCGTCGTGATCGTCTGATCGCTCCTGTTCCGGTACGACTCTTCCGAAGTCTCAGATCAAGGTGCGAGGAGCGTCATGGGCCAAACATAGGCCTGTCCCATGACCAAAAGACCGACGAGCGTCGCGAGCGCCACGGAATGGAAGAACACGAAGCGGAGGATCGATCCTTCGTGGCCGTACCATCGCGTGGCCGTCGAGGCGACGACGATCGACTGCGCATCGATCATCTTGCCCATGACGCCGCCGGAGCTGTTCGCCGCTGCCATCAGCACCGGATTTATTCCTAGCTGCTCCGCGGTCACCCGTTGCAGGCCGCCGAAGAGCACATTCGATGCCGTGTCCGAGCCCGTCAGCGCTACGCCGAGCCAGCCGATGAGCGTTCCGAACAACGGATAGAGCCAGCCCGTATTGGCCAAGGCAAGGCCAAGCGTGGCGTCGGTTCCAGAGTAGCGTGTGACGAAGCCGATCGCCAGCATGCAGGCGATGGTGAGGAGCGAGTAGCGCACGAGCCAGATGGTGCGCGCGTACGTACGCAGCAGTTGCGAGGGACCGTAGCCGAGGAAGAGGCCGGATATGACGGCGGCGAGCAGGATGCCGGTTCCTGTGGCCGAGAGAAGGTTCAGATTGTAGACGGCCGCCTCGACATGCGGGCTCGGCACGACAGGCGGCATTTTCTGAACCAGATCGTTCAGTCCGCTGACGGGCACCTTGGCCGCCCACACGCTGTCCAGACCGGCGCGTACCTGCGGCGTGCCCCACAGGAATACGAAGGCGCTGAGCACCAGCCACGGAGTCCATGCGCGGCGGATGGCCGGCGCGGTGAGCACCGTCCGTTCCGGCGCTTCGGCAAAGCCATGGCTCTCCGACGGCGCGCGCGGCATCGTCGTCATGGGCTCGGCCGGGCGCCAGACGCGCAGGAACGCGGCCAGGGACGCCATCGACACGATGGCGGCGACGATATCGACGAGCCACGGCCCGTGGAAATTCGAAACGAGGTACTGCGGAACCGCAAACGCGATGCCGGCCACCAGAACCGGCGGCCAGACCTCCAGCATCTTGCGGAAGCCGACGAACGCCCAGACGAGCCAGAACGGCACGATGACGGAGAAAAACGGAAGCTGACGACCGACCATGCCGGATAGCTCATAGAGATCGAGCCCCGTGACGGCAGCCAGCGCGATCACCGGCGTGCCGAGGGCGCCGAATGCAACAGGCGCCGTATTGGCGATAGTTGCAGACGCCGGTCATCGCTAATGGCGCTGATGGAGCGCTGCAGGACGGCGAACTCTCCCTTCTCGTTCGTGAGTTGATAAAGGAATATGACGTTGAGAATGATCCATCCGATCGGGAGCAAACCGAACGCAGCGCCATAAGCTGCGGCCAAGCCTGCCATGTGCGCCGGCATGCCGAAGGCGAAGACGGCGACCACGAGCGCTGCCACGAGACCCATCACGGCAGCGACGTGCGCACGCACCTCGAAAATGCCGATCGCGCCGAGCAGGACGGCTACAGGAACGGCCGCCACGATGGTCGAGAGCGCCATATCGCCGAACGGGTCATAGACTTGCGACCACATGCGTCCTTACCCCCGCCGGCGGGTGATTTGCCCTTCAGAAAAAATGAATATAGCAGCAGGTGACGCCGGTCAAAATGGACTGCGGCTTCGTCTGTCCACCGCACATGAGGCTTTCTAAATCGTACATTCTGCGTCAAGATTGTCGCGAGGTGTGTGGACCTCGCACCGGAGGCAAGATCGCGTGTCAAGGCTGGTCTACTTCGTCATCGGCAACATCGCGACGGCGCTCGCCATCGCGGGCGCCATCCTGCCTGGCTTGCCGACGACGCCGTTTCTGCTTATCGCGCTGTGGGCGTTCGCGCGCTCGAGCGACCGGCTGCTCGTATGGCTGGAACGGCTGCCGCTGCTGCGGGAGGCACTCGTCGAAGCGCGACGCTTCGAGGAACGGCGCACGATCCGGCGCGAGGTGAAAGTGCTGGCAATTGCGATGGCCTGGGGATCGGTCCTCATCACGGGGGTCGCGTCGAGCTTCTCACATCCGATCCTGCTCGGCATTGTGGCCGCCGCCGCCCTCGGCGGGACGTTCGCAATGTGGTGGTTTCCGACTGAGACCTGAGGCTATCATCGCGCTCTGCGCTTCATGGCCTCGGGAGACACACTGATGACGTCACGACCGCCGCTGCCGCCGTTCACGCACGAGACGGCCGTCCAGAAAGTCCGCATGGCCGAGGATGCGTGGAACACGCGCGATCCGGTGCGGGTGGCAGGCGCCTATACCATCGACAGCCGGTGGCGCAACCGCGCCGAGTTTCCGCAAGGGCGCGACGAGATCGTCGCATTCCTCACGCGCAAGTGGGCGCGCGAGCTCGATTACAGGCTGATCAAGGAGCTTTGGGCGTTCGCCGACAACCGGATCGCCGTGCGCTTCGCCTACGAATGGCGTGACGACAGCGGTCACTGGTTCCGCTCGTACGGCAACGAAAACTGGGAGTTCGACGAAGCCGGCCTGATGCGCAAACGCTTCGCCAGCATCAACGACATGCCGATCGAGGAAAGCGCGCGCAAGTATCACTGGCCGCTCGGCCCGCGCCCTGCCGATCATCTAGGTCTTTCCGATCTCGGACTTTGAGGGCGGCGATCAGGCCGAGGCTTCGAACGGCAATTCGAATTCGTCTTCCGGGTTCGCGGCTGCCTGCACGATCCGCTCGAGGTCCTGCGGCCTTCCGAGCAGAT